>CACXDK010000387.1 GCA_902766345.1 uncultured Spirochaetaceae bacterium
CATAAACATTCGTTTGCATCATGAAAATATTCCGCATAGTTGGGAACTTTCTTTCAATGCAAAAACAATGTGCTTTTTTCCTTTTGATGATGATTTCAGTTTTCTGCATGGTTCTCAGCGGTGGCGGATTTTCCGTGAAGACTATCTCATGAACAGAAACAAAGAGATTGATAAAAATATTCAGACAACATTGGAAGAAATCAGAACATTTATTGCACCAGTTTTTCATTGTACAAAGCTGATTGCGATTGGCGACCAATGGCTTCATCAGGAACAGAGTTATTCAATGGATGCAGGAGCTTCAATTGAGGAAGCGATTGAGTGCGAAGCTGTGAAAAACGAGGGCTGTCATGTAGTGGTGTACCAGCATGGGGAAGACAAGCGATTTTCGTATGCGAATAAGAATGAGCTGCCGGTGTGGATGGGGAAGATGTGAATGGAAGAAAATTTTTACACAGAAAGCTGTTTAGGTGCTATAATTGACAGAGATACTATTTTATGAAGCAGTTTAATAAAAAGAAAAATATATATACGCTTGATACACCTGTCGATGTTCTCCATCTTTCTCTTCGACCTGCAAATGTGCTTCGTAATAATAATATCAATACGATAGGACAACTTATTCATCTTGTAAAAACTGACAGAAAAGCCTTTTATGCACTAAAGAATCTTGGTAAAACATCAGCCGAAGAAATATTTAGTGTTATTGAAAATATTGAAATTGTTGGAATACAAAAAGAAACTTTTGCAGATTCAATTGACAGCTATAATTTCTCTAAAAGAGCAAGAACAGTTTTTGAAACACATAATATCAAAACTATATCAGATTTAAAAAAATACTCGTTAACAGAAATTAAAAATTGGGAAAATATTGGAACTCAAACTCTTAATGAAATTATTGATGTATTAAGTTCATTTGATACATCTGAATCGTTTGAGATAAAAAATGAAAAATCTATTTGTGCTTTTGTTTTAGATAAAGCAAAATTATATTCGACGAATGATAGATTAATATACGATTTTAATTTTTCAAAAAGAACCTTAAATGTCTTAGAAAGCAAAAATATAAAAACTATTGAGGAACTAAGAAAACATTCTCTTGTCGAAATAAAAACATGGCGAAATGTCGGTCAGAAAACGATTGATGAAATAGTCGATGCCTTAAGTTCTTCAACAGAAGAAATCCCACAATCAAAAATAAACATCTGTTTTTGTGTTTCTGAAAGTTTATTTAGCTTTTATACGATTTCCGCTTCATTATATGAAAAAATTTTAAATAAGAACTATGAAAGCGTAGGAACTCTTGAACAATTCTTGAAAACAGAGTCGGCATTCCTTTTTACAGAAGAATCTATTATCGATGTAGTCCTATTTTATAAAGATTTCATTAATTCGGATTTTTTTAAATTTTGTGAAAATATCCTGAATGTATTAAATGATTTTCTAGGATTCAAAAAATTAAATATATCTCAGATTCTTTTACTTGTTATTAAGTGCATTCTATTAGAAAATATAGAAGCGAAAAAAATATATAACTTCGATAAAAAATTTTGCGAAATCCTTTGTAAAGGTGAAATATATGTTGAATCTGCAAAGAAACTTATACTAGAAAACTTAAAAATAAAAACACTTCCGCTAAATTATTTAGATATTTTCACATTATTCCCCAAAATTATTCAAGAATCTAGAACTGTTGAAGTTGCATTGTCAGAATTGGAAAAAAATAAACTTATAAAAAAGAACCGAAATGAAACTTATGAAATTATTCTTCCATCTGTCGTTGATTATATAAAAAATGAAAAAGATGCAAAAGTAAAAGATATTTTAGAACGAAAAATCATAAAAGGACAGTCCTTAGAAGAAATTGGACTAAGTTATAATATTAGTCGTGAAAGAGTTCGTCAAATAATATTCAAAAATTTTAATAAGAAAATAGAGCAAACAACTTTTGCAGAAGATAAGTACGCCTTTGTTTTTCAGAAATATAAATTTAAAAGAGAACATGCAAAACTTATTTTTGGTGATATTGCTTCATATTATTTTTCAACAAGATATGAATCTGGTGATTTAGATTTAGAAGAAATACTTGACGATAAATCCGTTCCTCAGAATATTCGAAAAAAAATTCAAAAAGAAATAATTTATACCGATTGCATTTATGTAGGTAATCAATATGTTAAGAAGTATCGTCCTGCGTTATATCGTTATTATATCAGAAGATATTGCACGGAAGATACCGAAATCGAAACTTTTTTACGAGGTTATTATGATTTTTGTGAAAAGCATGGTATTGAAAAAGATATATATGAAATTAAGAATAAAGTCATCCAAAATCAAATATCTCAAATGCGAAATGTTCTATATAAATATCCAATGACTTTTCGTTTTTATGATTTTGAACAATATGATTTTACAGAATTACTTGATACTCTAAATCTTTCGCAATATAAAAATGTTTTACTTTCATCTGCAAAATTTGTTAAAAACTATCCAGCCTTGATGAAGAAATATGATATTCGAGATGAATATGAACTACACAGTTTGCTAAGAACTTTATTAGAAGGTAATGATAGTAATATAACTTTTCATAGAATGCCAGCAATTGAATTTGGAAAGGCTAATATTAATGATCAAGTTCTTGAATTATTAAATGAAAATGCACCTATTTCTCCTGAAAACTTATCACTTCTGTATGAAGAAAAATATGGTACACAGGCAGCTTCTGTGCGAGGAAGCTATTTTAATTGTATAAGTAAGTATCTTCATAAAAGTTTATACACAATTAATTTGCCTTCATTCTCTGCTAGTGAATTTGCTTATTTAAAACAACAGCTTTTGAATGATTTTTATACCTTTGCTGAGGTAAAACAAATATTCGCAGAAAAATTTTCTGATTTATCACATATAAATCCTATGACTTTGAAAGAGTTAGGATTTATTGTAAATGAAGATTATATAATACAAGGAAAATTTGAATCTGCGGTAAATTATTTTAAGTATCTCTTAACAAAAAATGAAAAGATTGATTATTTTGATATTCAACCAGCAATACGAAACAATGTAACTTTTAACGCGGTTTTAAATAGTATTCTTGATGATTATGATTTACTGGAATATGATAAGAAAAAGTATATAAACTTTTCTCGTTTTGCAGAATTCGGAATTACAAAAGATGATTTTTCGGATTTCTGTGAACGGGTATATGAATTAAATTTGCCAGAATACTTTTCGCTCAAACAAATAAAGAATATCGGGCTTTCTCATAAACTTTTTGATTTAGGATTCGATGATTGGTTTTATGCGAAGATTTTGGCGAAAAATGACAAGTTATATTCAAGCCAACAAATAGGTGGAAGAATTATTCTTGCTAAAGGAAACAAAAATATTACTTGGGTTACATTGCTTAAAGATATTATTTCTGAAAACGGAATGGACATTTACAGACTTTCAGACAAATTACATTCTGACTTTGGAATGAGAGTTGATAAAAATGATATTTTGGCAAGAATCGATGACAGTGATATGTATTACGATAAAATCATGGAAAAATTATATCGTAGGTATGATGACTACTTTGCGGAGGTATAGAAAATGAATCTTTTAGATGAAGGTATTAAAACTGGAGCTGTTGTAAAAAGTGAACTGACTAAAAAATTCTCAATTGACGGAACAACTCAAGTTTTTCCAGTTTATCGAATTCGATTGGATTTGTTATATTTTAATGACCAAAATAACCGTATTGCGACATGGTTGAGCCAGTATAGAGCGGAGCATAATGGTGAATTACCTTCTATTGCAGATAAAGAAACTTATAATGCGATCATTGAAGATTACATTATAAAGAGCAATCCAGAAGCAATAAAACGAACAGAGACTAATATAGAACTGGTAGACCAAAGGGAATCTGGTGTCGTGTTAACAGACGGTCGAATTATAGATGGAAACAGGCGTTTTACATGCCTTCGTCATCTTGCTAAAAAAGCAGAAAAATTCAATGCGTTTGAA
>CACXDK010000388.1 GCA_902766345.1 uncultured Spirochaetaceae bacterium
TTATTATTGTTGGTGATAATGAAGATATTTCTGCAGCAGGTTTCAAGAAAAAAATGATTGGAAATGTTGCGGTTTATTCAAAATAATGGTATCTTTAAATAATAGAAAACGTTCCAGGGGGAAATAATGAGAGTCGAATACATTAACCCATTTGTAGAAACTTCATATCGTGTATTGCAAGAAGTTTTAGGTGGTGCCGATGTAAAGAGAGGAGATCTTTATCTCAAATCGACAGCAATGCCTGTAATGGGAGTTGCAGCACTTGTCGGTCTTGCCGGTGATGTTGAAGGTCGTGTTCTTTTTGACATGACCTATGAAACTGCATTGAATATTGCTTCTGTAATGAATGGTGAGAAGTTACCAGATTTCGATGATTTGGCAAAGGCAACAATAAGTGAACTTGCTAATATCATTACAGCTCAGGCTGTTACGAAACTCCATGAGTTAGGTTTTAAATTTGACTTGACACCTCCAACATTGTTTGCAGGAGAGAAAATGGAAATAGCTGCTCTAGGTAGAACTAACGAAAATGTAGAGGCACTTATTGTTCCTCTTATTACAGAGTATGGTAAAATTGAGGTCAACGTCGCAATTCGCGAACGTGTATAATAAAGGAGTTACAATATGAAGACGAAAGATGATTTTCCTACAGTTAATGATCGTCCACCAGAGGGCTTAAAGGAAGATGGATCAAAATATCGCGTACTTGTTGTAGATGATTCTGTATTCGTTGCAAAGCAGTTGACACAGATTCTGTCTAGTGATGGTTATGAAATTGTTGCAACCGCTCAAGACGGAAAAGAAGGCGTTGACAAGTATAAGGAATTATGTCCTAATATTGACTTGGTAACGATGGATATTACTATGCCTCGTTTGGATGGTATTTCTGCCCTTGAACAGATTATAGCATTTGATAAGAATGCAAAGGTTGTTATGGTTAGTGCTTTGGGTAAAGAGGAACTTGTTAAGAAGTCTCTTCTTGCTGGTGCAAAGAACTACATCGTTAAACCTTTGGATAGAAAGAAGGTTCTTGAAAGAATTAGTGCTTCTTTGAAGTAGACAAAAGATCCCGTAAATTGTATATTAATTTACGGGATTTTTATTCTTTACTGCGCGACTAGCTCAGTTGGTTAGAGTACAAGCATGACACGCTTGGGGTCTTTGGTTCGATTCCAAAGCCGCGCAATTCTTTCTAAGCTAAAACTAGACTAAAAGTTTTATTACCTGTATAATATTGATATGGGTGGAATTTCTAAGAAAAATCAGTCCGTATCAAAATCTGCTAATTCAAAAGTAGAAAAGACAAAAAAAACTTCAAAAGCTGTTCAATCGACTGCTAAATCCAAGACTGTGAAAAAAACTGTTTCTGCTAAAGAAAAAGTTTCTGCTTCTAAAATAACTACATCTAAAAAAGCTCTTGCTCCTACGAAGCCTTCCGTTGAGAAAAAAACTGTTGCTTCTAAAAAAAATGTATATGATGAATCTCAAATAAAACATCTTGATGCTTTGGAACATATTAGACTTCGTTCTGGAATGTATATCGGTAGGCTTGGAGACGGGTCTAACCAGAATGATGGTATCTATATTTTGTTAAAAGAAGTAATTGATAATGCTGTTGATGAATTTATAATGGGATACGGTACACGCATAGACGTTCAGGTTGAAAATAACACTGTAAAAGTACGAGACTATGGACGTGGAATTCCTCTGGGTAAAGTTGTTGAATGTGTCAGTGAAATAAACACCGGTGCTAAATATAATGATGATGTATTTCAGTTTTCTGTAGGAATGAACGGTGTTGGTACTAAAGCTGTAAATGCTCTGTCTTCGTATTTTAGAGTAGTTTCAACGCGAGATGGAAAAGCTACGGAAGCTATTTTTGAGAAAGGTGTTTTGCAGAAGCAGCACACTGGAACTCTAAAAAATAAACAACCCGATGGAACTTATTTTGAATTTATTCCAGATGAAGAAATATTCGGAAAATATTCGTTTAACATGGAATTTGTTGAACGTAGAATGTGGAATTATGCCTATTTGAATTCTGGATTAACTGTCAGATTGAATGGACAGGATTTTTATAGTGAAAACGGTTTGTTCGATTTGCTTTCAAAGGAAATCGAAGATACTGCTCTATATCCTATAGGTAGCTATCAGGGTGAACATTTGAAATTTGCCTTTACACATACAAATGCCTATGGTGAAAATTATTTTTCATTTGTAAATGGACAGTATACGGCAGATGGCGGAACACATCTTTCTGCTTTTAAAGAAGGATTTGTAAAGGGAATAAATGATTTCTATAATACTTCATATAAAAGTGAAGACATTCGTGATGGAATGGCTGCTGCTGTTCTTGTAAAAGTAAAAGATCCTGTTTTTGAAAGTCAGACCAAAAATAAACTTGGAAATACTGATATCCGCCAGTGGATAGTTTCAGAAACTCAGTCTGGATTAAATGACTGGCTTCATAGAAATTCTGATGCTGCAAAAAAGATTCAGGAAAAAATACAGGCTAATGAAAAGCTTAGAACTGAACTTAGTGCTGTAAAATCAAAGGCTAAAGAAGCTGCTAAGAAAATATGCATTCAAATTCCTAAATTGAAGGATTGCCGTTACCATGTTCAAGATGGTGCAAAAGGTTCTGAGTCAATGATTTTTATAACGGAAGGAAACTCTGCTTCTGGTACAATGACTCATTCCCGAAATGCAGACTTTCAGGCAATTTTTTCATTAAGAGGTAAGCCTGAAAATATGTATGGAAAAAAACAGGCTGAAATCTATAAGAATGATGAATTGTATCAGCTCATGATGGCATTGGGCATAGAAACAAGTGTTGAAAATCTTAAATATTCCAAGATTGTAATTGCTACTGATGCTGATAATGATGGTTTCCATATCCGCAATCTTGTAATGACATTTTTCCTTGGATATTTTGAGGAACTTGTAACAAGTGGGCGCATTTATATTCTTGAGACACCACTTTTCCGTGTAAGGAATAAGAA
>CACXDK010000389.1 GCA_902766345.1 uncultured Spirochaetaceae bacterium
CCATGAAAACTTTGAACTTACAGAAAGACTTTCTTGAAAAAGCCATGCAGTATTATGACGGGTATGAGCATACTCATGCCCGTAATTTCCCAAAAAAGCAACCAGCTGAATCATCCTTCAAGAATCCCCACATCCTTAATAACTTCGTGCATATACTGAATGCCCTGCAGTCTATCCTGGATTACATCCTTAAAATCAACACCATCTTCAGAAAGACGGTTTAAGTTCAAAAGTGAACAGTATTTTCCAGTTCTTTTATCAGACAGACAGCCTTCAAGAATGTTCATCATCTGCAAACACATAACAGAGAACTTTTCCTGCATATCAAAAAGTTCCTGTTCAACATTTTCCATTATTACATGAACACGTTTGGTAGAGTTAGATGTTTTCGTATTAAGACTCTGATAAATTCTGAATTCCTCGTAATAATCGCCAGTTTCACTAAACAGATTTTCAATGCTCTTAATTTCCTCATGAATCTTAATAAAGGCATCAATAGCTTCATTAAACTCATGAAGATTTTCCTTTGAAGCAAACACACCTTTTACCGAAATTGTCTGGAATGTCCTAATATAAGACGGATAGTATTTATTCATAAAGAAATACAAAAGTCCCAGAGTCATTTCATAAGTAAAGTGGAACTCTTCTCCCAACTCATTCCATGGACGGTATGGGAAAGAAGGGAAATCTACAAGCTCAAAGTACTGATTAAGCTTCATCTTAATCTGCTCCCTGCAGAAATCCTTGGTCCAGGCAGAAAAACGGTCTTCAAATACAGAAAGCCATTTCTTATAGAATGCATCGTACCATTTTACAGTAAAGTTATTTACAGGAATGCTATAAAAAGCCTTATTCTTTATTATACGGGCAATATCTTCCATAGGAAGATTAGTTGAAAAATTCTCAATAACAGAAAGGCTAGAATAAGCTTCATTTCTAAATGCATTAAGGTCAACATCATGACGACTTGCAAGCAGACAGAAAAAGTCTATGATGCGTTCATCCAAAGGCACACTGTTATGCATAACCTCCAGAAGATTATCAAGATCAGAACGAAGAAAAGCAAACAGACACTCATTATATCCGCTTTCCTCATTAGAAAACATCGTAAGAATGCGGTCAATTGATACATTTGAAAGCTGATGCAACCATTCAAACATCTGAACTACATCATTCATGTGTTTTTTATCATCTTCTGACATTGAAGACAAATTTTTCTTCAATGAATCCTTAAGCTTAATTTTTTCAGCATCAGGAATCTGTTTGTTCAAAGGGAACTTATAAGGATCCGTTTCATCATACATCTTCTTTTCAAGATCACTTATAGCCTGATGCCCTATAAGAAAATAATAATCACCAGCTAAAGCAGGATAATCAGCCATGTATGGAGTAAAGAATTTTACAGCACTGTTAAGCTGTCTAAGTTTTTCATAAAAAAGATTTCCAACAACCTTACGGTCATAAACAATAAGACCTGGATACTGAATTTCTATTTTTTTTGCATAACCAGAGAGCAAATGTTTATTCAAAACATCCTTAACAGTGGAATTAGTAAGACATGACCAGATGAACATCAATATGCGTTGAAAAACAGACTGCTGTTTTAAAGCTTCCTGAAATTCATATTCATATTCGTCATCATAACGGGCAAGCTTTTCTGTTAGCAGCTCATCCTGTTCAAGGGGTAAAGGCTTAACCCTTTCCAACATATCCTGTCTTTCATCGTCACTAATTCCTTTTGAAAGAGTCTCAAAAACATCATTTTCTTCTCTCGCAACAGCGGCCATGGAAATCTCCTTGCTTATACTATGATTTTCGGAAACTTTATTCTTTTGGAAACTTTATTCTTCGGAACTATTCTTAATTCTAACAAATACTTGGGATAATGTAAATGAACTTAGATGAACTTATGGTAAAAATATGAAAATAGTGCTATATTCTATGCAAATGCAAACAAATATTCAAGCCCTAATTTTCGATTTAGACGGAACTCTTCTTAATACACTCGACGATCTTGCAGACAGCTGTAATATCATGCTCAAACACTTTAATTTTCCTCAAAGAACAATTGATGAAGTACGCCAATTTGTAGGAAACGGACTTGGCGTTCTTGTAGAAAAAGCAATTCCTGACGGCAGAAACAATCCATTATATAATCAGGCATTGGAATACATACGACAAACATACGCCTCACATTCACAGGTAAAAACACATCCCTACAACGGCATTATTGAACTTATTCAAGAACTGAACAAAGAAGGCATTCATACAGGAATAGTATCAAATAAACCTGATGCACAAGTAAAGGAATTAGC
>CACXDK010000390.1 GCA_902766345.1 uncultured Spirochaetaceae bacterium
CAGGCAGATGCATTGCTTGCCCTTGCAGAAGATACAGCTACATTCAGAAATATCCGTCTGGCAGAAGAAGCTGGCTGTCATTTGCATTTGTGCCATGTAAGTACGGCACAGTGTATTGAGGCTGTTCGTAGTGCAAAGGCTAGGGGAGTAAATGTTACTTGCGAAATAACGCCTCACCACATTGGTCTTGCTGGCGGAAAATCGCAGAATGTATTTCATATAGTGAATCCTCCGCTAAGGAGTGAAGAGGATAGGGCTGCTCTTATTCAGGCTTTGCTTGATGGTAGTGCCGATGTTATTTCTACAGATCATGCTCCACATACTGAACAGGATAAAGCTTCGGGAAGTCCTGGATTCAGCGGATTGGAAACCGCTTTCGGTGTGTGTAACAGTGTTCTTGTTAAAGAACATGGCATGACTCTTAAACAGCTTTCTAAGATTATGTCTGAGCGACCTGCCCGTCTGCTTGGTCTTAATGACCGCGGAACTTTGAGCGCAGGAAACAGAGCCGATCTTGTAGTACTTAATCCCGATGAGGAATGGACGGTTTGCGGACAGGAGTTTGCAAGCAAGGGAAAGTATACCCCGTTGGAAGGAAAGAAACTGACGGGAAACATTGTTGCCACCTTCTTTAATGGCAATATAGTATTTCAACAGTAGCAGGTAAGTCATGCAGTTTACAAATATATTTGTTATTTTATTTTTGGCAGGTACAGGTTTTAATTTTGTAGTAAATGAACTTTTGGAATATATAGATTATCGTCACAGGGTAAAGGAAGGCTGTAAAGTTCCAAAAGAGCTGTTCGGCTATATGGACAGTAAGCTTTTGAAAAAGACCTGTGAATATGAAAATGAAAAGTATTTTCTATTTATTCCACGCCATGTTGCAGGATTTATTCTTACTCTGGTACTTGTTCTTAGCGGATTTTATGTAATGCTGTTTAATAATCTGTTTTACTATCTTAAGAATATTTACTTGACATTAATAGGTTTTTCTTTTTTGGCAAACTTGCCATCTTCTATACTTTCATTGCCGTTTGATTTATACGGTGAGTTCTGCATAGAAAAAAAATACGGCTTTAGTAACATGACCTTAAAGATGTGGTTTGTAGATGAAATTAAGTCTTTAATAGTTAGTCTTGTAATTACTATTCCTCTTTTACTCATTGCAATCTTTTTGCTTTTGCATGCTTCCTCTTTCTGGTGGATATTGCTTGGCATTGTTTACGTAGCGTTCAGTTTAATTTTGTCATGCGTGTATCCAATATGGATTGCCCCATTGTTCAATAAATTTTCACCAATAGAAGATAATCTTCTAAAAGAGCGTCTCGAAGCTCTTCTTAAAAAGACAGGTTTTGAATCAAAGGGCATTTTTATGATGGATGCTTCAAAAAGAAGCCGACATAGCAATGCTTATTTTACAGGTTTTGGCAAAAATAAAAGGGTTGTTCTGTATGATACTCTCATGCAGCAGCTTTCTATAGATGAAATTGAAGCTGTTCTTGGGCATGAACTTGGTCATTATATGCATCATCACATTATTAAGAGAATGTGCGTAATGATTCCTATTGTTTTTGTTGTCCTGTTTGTTGTCAGTGGGCTTATTCAGATTCCTGAACTGTACAGAGGCTTTGGCTTTAACCCAGAAACATCAATAACTGTTCTTGAAGATAATTCTGTCGTAGAAAAAGTTTTGCCATATATTCAGTTTATTGGAATTTTCCTTTTGGGGTTGGTTTTTGAAGGCTTTGGTCTTATTGCTTCGTTTATTGGCAACCTATTTAGCAGACGTGATGAATTTCAGGCAGATAAATATTCTGTAGAAATCTGTGGAAATAGCCGTCCTTTAGAAACTGCTTTAATTAAATTGAACAAAGAAAATCTTTCTGAAGTGACACCGCCAAAAATTTACAGCATGATATATTATAATCATCCTCCGTTATTGGAACGAATTAGAGCTTTGTCAGGAAAATCTAAGAAATAGAAAGAAAATAAAAAAAGAGCCCAGATAATCTCCGGCACCACAACAATCTAAATACCGTTGCTTTCTTCCGAATCTGGCGGGGTTTTCTAGCTGTTGCGTGCAGAGCATCTGGACTCAAATCGGAAAGAGGGGGATTCGAACCCCCGATACCCTTTCGGGTATGCACGCCTTCCAAGCGTGGACCTTAAACCACTCGGACATCTTTCCACTAATGACACATCAGTAAAATTTAAAAGAGCAAAAAAAATACAGGACTTTTTGAATCACAGGAAAAGCATACTTAAAAGGAACGTTTGAAGCTTTCCCTCTTTAACCAAACACCAATGCCAAAGTTGGTTAAAGAATTCAAAAACCTGTAATAATAATGAGACTGGGCGGGTTCGAACCGCCAACCTTCGGCTCCGCAGGCCAACACCCTATCCAGTTGAGCCACAGTCTCAAAAAAAATAATCCTAACAGATTTACCTCTGCCTAAGCAAGTAATAAACCTGTTTCGGTAGCGGAGGCGACAGGGGTTGAACCTGCCCGGCCCTTTTAGGAACCGACGGTTTAGCAAACCGTTGTATTACCGCTCTACCACACCTCCAAACTCCTAAAAAAACCTTTTAGGAAACGGAGCGAGAGGGATTTGAACCCCCGATACCCGAAAGGGTATAACGGTTTTCAAGACCGCCGCGTTCGACCACTCTGCCATCGCTCCAATCAATTGTATTCAGACTATACACTAAAAAATATATTTATGTCAAGAGAATTCATTATAAATTCATCAGAAAACTAATAGAAAAATATGTATATTAAAAACTAAAACAATGATATACTTCCAAAAGGAGGATTATTCTATGGGAAAAACAAATTTTTTATTCGGTGTATTGGCCGCTATAGTCGGTCTTATCGTTCTTATAGCTCCAGAAGCAAGCATTAAGGTTGTTGTAATTTTACTTGGTGCGGCAGCTGTTTTGAATGGATTTTATGATTTGCTTAAAGTCCGAACCCTTTTGGATGATTCCCGCTATAAACTGAATGTAATGATTCACAGTCTTATAAGCATTGCTATAGGATTGCTTGCAATATTCCTTCCTTTTGTTTTGTTTACTGCTGCAGAAGCTGTTTTTAGAGTAATGCTTTATGTTCTTGCTGTATATATGATTGCGGCTGCAGTCCTTCGATTTTTTATGTTTGCAATGCTCAAAGGCGAAGGTTTGGGAGGATATATCTTCCTGCTTGAATC
>CACXDK010000391.1 GCA_902766345.1 uncultured Spirochaetaceae bacterium
CTGAACTTCTTTCCATGCAAGATGCCTTGCATCATAAGAAAAAGGACGAAGAAGCATTTTCTGAACAGAAGCAAAATCTGCTTTTACTATTGCATCACGTATACGGGATGAACTCACTCTGAGACCGTCCACAATAACATCATCAACCTGTTCAAGATCAAATGCATGTTCTCGTGCAAAATCCCGTATTGCATTCATATCAAAAGCACCTTTGTAACCACATCTAAAATCGCCACCTTCAACGAGCCATTTCATGTTACAGTTTTTACAAAGCACTTCTAAGAAAGAACTGCCTTCTATTCTACTGAAATCATCAGAAAAGTCAATCACTACAACGAACGCAATTCCTTTTGCCATCAAAAGATCAAGCCTCTGATCAAGGACAGAAACATCACCTTCAAAGCCGTTTTCAAATCCTCTGACAGAATTACGAAATGTTACTACACCAGGAATATACCCACTTTTAGACAGTACAGAATTCAAAAGAGCCTCATGACCGGCATGAATTCCATCAAAGCTACCTACTGTAATTGCAGTGCCCCTGCTCAGCCATTCTACAGGGAACTGACCTTCCTCAATCTGCGACCAGCTGAACACACGGAACTGAGATTCTTTTTTACGGGGAACAACAAAACTATAAGACAATTTTCTATCTGCAAGGCGAATCATGCCTGCAAAAGTTCCGTCTGCATAAAATACAGCGATTTCATCACTTTCACCGTCAGTTTCAGGAAACTCAATACGAGTAAACATTTTACCAGAAAGAGGTCTTCCATTCAGATAAGATTTTTCATGCTCTTTCTTTAAGGAATCAGCTTTTAAGCCACAGCGATTAGCAAGTTCTGGTGTAAAAACAAGAAAGTGATTTTTTATATCCTGTAGTTTTTCAGCAGAATCTTTTTCCTTATCGCCCTTATTATTTCCAGAAGCAAAACGTTTATCGTTAAGAATGCCGTTTTCAATCGTAAACTCAGGAAGCAAGGAATAACATGCAGCTTCTTCAAGAGAAAAAGGACCCACTTGAGTACGACGCAAAGCACTCAAATGTGCACAGGAACCAAGAAATTCTGCCATATCACGAGCAAGGGCACGGATATAAGTACCCTTAGAACATTCTATCTGTATGAGTGCGTAAGCATTTTTATCTTCCGCAGTCGGTTCTTTAAAATCAAGTAAAGTATTACTGTAAACAAAGATTTGACGTGGCTCTAAAGCAACAGCATTACCATTACGAGCCATATCGCTTGCACGCTGTCCATCAACATGAATTGCCGAAAAAACTGGTGGCACCTGCAAAAGAGCACCAGTAAACTTTTCACATGCCTTTTCTACAGCTTTCCTATCAGGCACAGCAGAGTTCTTTGTAACAATTCCACATGGATCCAATGTGTCTGTTTCTGTACCAAAACACACAACAGCAAGATAAGTCTTTTTAAATCCTGTAATATGAGGAACAAGATGAGTCAGACTGCCACTTAATACAACAAGCAATCCATCTGCAAAAGAATCCAGAGTCCCAGTGTGTCCTACTTTTTCTGTATTGAGAGCATGCTTTATGCTCCATAAAGAAGAAAAACTGGTAAGACCAGACTGTTTTGCAAACGGAACAATCCCAGAAGGATTATCAGTCAGTTTCTTTTTCTTTGGCATTTTTTTCAAGTTCGTTCAGTTTCTGAACCATATCATAGCCGTCACGCATAGAAAAATCAGCTACGAATGTCAGCTTTGGAAATTTATAGATGCTCAACTTTTTTGCAATGCTGGACTGAATGAACCCAGCAGCACTTTGCAAGCCCTGAACTCCACGCTTTACAGCATTTTCATCCATAAAAGAAGAGACAAATACTTTTGCATAAGCAAGATCTCCGGCAACTTCCACACGGTTAATGGTCAAAAACTCATTAACACGAGGGTCTTTTATTTCATGCCGAAGAATCATATTAGCAATTTCCTGCTTAAGCTGTTCTCCAAGACGAATTAACCTAAACTGCCCCATTAGTTAGCTTCTCCGCTTTCTTCTGCATCTTTACGATCAGCTTCCTTTGCCCAGTCCTCAGGTGACTGAATCTGGTCAGCTCTGGCAGCTTCTGCCTTACGTTCTTTGCCAGCTTCTTTTGCAGCACGCTCAGAAAGCTGCTGTTCCTGCTTTTCTGCAAGAGCCTTTGCAGCAGCTGCAGCTTCACGCTGTGCAGAACGTTTTTCCATCTCGGCACGCTCATCAACAAGAGTGTCACCAAGCTTTCTGGCTACTTCAACAAATTCAAATGCTTCAATTACATCGCCTTCCTGAATATCCTGCCAGTTTTCAATGCCAAGACCACATTCATAACCTGCACGGACTTCCTTTGCGTCTTCCTTAAAGCGTTTAAGAGATCCAACTTTTCCTGTAAACTTAACAACACCATCGCGAATAAGGTTTACATTGCTTGTGCGCTTGATGATACCGTCTGTAACGTAACAACCTGCAATAATACCAATCTTTGGAACTTTGAATGTGTTGCGTACTTCGAGTGTACCAGTAACTTCTTCTTTTGTGTCTGGCTTAAGCATACCTTCCATAGCCTGCTTAATTTCTTCAACACAACGGTAAATAATATTATATTTGCGGATTTCAACCTTTTCCTGATCTGCAAGAGCCTTAGCCTTTGCTGTAGGACGAACGTTAAATCCAATGATAATTGCATTGTCATCTGCAGCAGCAAGAGTAACATCGCTTTCATTGATTGCACCAGCACTTGAGTGAATAACAACAAGGCGGATATCTTTTGTTGAAAGTTTTTCAAGAGAAGTCTTAAGAGCTTCCGCACTACCCTGCAAGTCAGCTTTGATGATAACCTTGAATTCCTTAATTTCATTCTGCTCAATTGTAGAATAAAGGTTTTCAAGAGTAACCTTCTTAACAGCCTTAGCATCTTCAAAACGCTTAAGTTCCTGACGCTTTGCAGCAAATGCACGTGCTTCCTTTTCAGATTCTGTTACCTGGAAAGGATCACCAGCATTAGGCATAGACTCAATGCCAAGAACTTCAACTGGCATAGAAGGACCAGCTTCCTTTATCTTAACACCACGGTCATTGAAAATGGCACGTACACGACCAGAATAAATACCAGCAACAAAAGGATCTCCAGTATGAAGAGTACCGCGCTGAACAACAACAGAAGCAACAACACCGCGTCCCTGATCAATTCTAGATTCAATAACTCTACCTTCTGCACGAGAAGAGTATGGAGACTTAAGTTCAAGCATTTCTGCCTGCAAAAGAATTGCATCAAGCAAATCGTCAATACCTTCTTTCTTCAGAGCAGAAATATTTACATACTGAGTATCTCCACCCCAAGCTTCTGGAGTAAGACCGTTTTCTGAAAGCTGTGTCATAACACGGTCAGGATTTGCATCAGGCTTATCTATTTTGTTTACTGCAACAATAATAGGAACCTTTGCATCCTTTGCATGGTGAATAGCTTCAAGAGTCTGAGGCATAACACCATCATCTGCTGCAACAACAAGAACAACAATATCTGTAATCTGAGCACCGCGGGCACGCATCATTGTAAATGCTTCGTGACCAGGAGTATCAAGGAATGTTATGTCTCCCTTAGGTGTAGAAACCTTGTAAGCACCAATCTTCTGGGTAATTCCACCAGCTTCTCCTTCTGCAACATGTGCATTACGGATAGCATCAAGAGTCTTGGTCTTACCGTGGTCAACGTGACCCATTACAGTAACAATAGGAGGACGTACAGAAATGTCTTCCTCGCTTCCTTCATCACTTTCAATAACAGTTTCATCATAAAGGCTTACAATGTGAACCTTACAGTTATATTCAGATGCAAGGATTGTTGCTGTATCGCTGTCTATTGACTGGTTGATTGTAACCATCATGCCCATAGACATGAGCTTTGCAATGATTTCACCAGCCTTAAGATTCATTTTCTTAGCAAGATCAGATACAGAAATTGTATCCATGATATCAATCTGTTCAGGAACAGCACTTACAGGAGTATCGTGCTTCTTGTTCTGATAAAGCTCCTCTTCCTTGAAAGCTTCTTCCTGTTCCTTGTGACTATATACCTGCTTCTTGCCTTTAAACTGTTTTTTTGCAGGGGCTTTGTTTCCCTGTAAAGATGGAGCATCGCCAAATGAAGGCTTTGAACCACCGAAAGAACCAGGACGATTAAAGCCAGGTCTACCCTGACCGCCCTGTCCATTATTATACCCACCACCGTTGCGGTTGTTAAAGCCAGGTCTGCCCTGACCGCCCTGTCCGTTATTATTATAGCCACCGCCATTGCGGTTGTTAAAGCCAGGTCTGCCCTGACCGCCCTGTCCATTATTATTATAGCCGCCACCGTTGCGGTTAGACCATCCGCCAGTGCGTTCTCTGTTCTGATAGCCCTCACGAGCCTGAGCTCCTGTAAAACCAGAACCACCGCGACGGTTTGAATTATTGTTATAATAACCACCGCCAGTACGATTTGTACGTGGATTGCCGCTAAGGTTTCCAGCCTTTACATTTGGGCGAGCCGTATTTAATACAAATGTTGAATTTTTGTTTTCTGTACGTGGTTTATCTTTCTGAGGAGCAGCTTTATTTGCAGGAGATTTCTTTTCCTTATCCCCTTCCTGAGTCTGAGCTGGTGCAGCAGCAGTTTTTACTTCTGAAGTCTGCTCTTTTGTTCCAGCCACAACAGACTCTTCCTGTTTGGCGGATGATTCAGCAGGCTTTTTTACTCCAACACGGACATTCTTCTCCTTGTCCTTATCTTTTGGTGCAGTACTTGTCTTCCTCTTTACTACAACCACCTTTTTCTTAGGCTGAGGACTTGTTTCTTCTTTCTTGTGCAAAACAAATTCTACTTTCTTTTCTGCTTCATCCGCCATAGTTATACTATTCCTTACTCCTCTTCAAATTCTAATTCAACACCACATTTTGGACAACGAGTCATATCAAGAGAAATTTCTGCACCACACTCTGGGCAGTAATATTTTTCCTCTTCCTCATCATCAGCTTCCTGTGCACCCTGTACAGACTCATCCCCGGATTCAGGTTCTTCATTTTCAAACACAACATTTTCATTAATGATTGCGTTTACAGCATCAATATCTTCCTGTGTAATTCCCTCAACATCGAGAATCTTTCCACTCTCAACAGAATCAAGGAAATCGTTAATATCTTCAATACCAGCAGCAGCAAGTTTTGTTGCAACTTCAGGATTAATACCAGGCAACTGTGATACTGTAGAAATAACATCATCTTCTGAAACTTCAGAATTAGCAAACAGCTGTTCAGCAGCCATGCGTGAGTCAATCTCTGAAAGATCCATTTCTGCTGCCTGTTCTTCTGTCTTAACGTCAATGTTCCAGTCACAAAGACGGTTTGCAAGACGTACATTCAAGCCCTGCTTTCCAATTGCAAGAGAGAACTGGCTTTCTGCAACAATAGCAAGAACTTCTTTCTTTTCTTTATCAAGAATTACAACTCTCTTTACTTCTGCAGGAAGGAGTGCATTCTTAATAAATTCATGAGGATCTTCGTCATACTTCAAAACGTCAATCTTTTCACTTTCAAGCTCACGAATAACATTCTGAATACGAACACCCTTAAGTCCAACACATGCTCCAACAGGATCAACATCAGACTTGTTTGAATATACAGCAATCTTTGTACGGTAACCAGGTTCACGAACAGTCTTGAATACGGAAATTGTCTTATCCTGAATTTCAGGAACCTCCATTTCAAGAAGATTCTGTACAAACTTAGGATCTGTACGGCTAAGCACAAGCTGAATGCCGTTAGATGTCTTCTTTATATCAACAAGCAAAGCACGGATGCGCTCGTTAACTTCAAAAGCTTCACGTGGGCTCTGGTACTTGGTTGGAAGAACAGCCTCTACCTTACCCACATCAATAAAGATGTTACCATTGCGTTCACGCTGATATGTACCTGCCTTTATCTGGCCAATCTGATTCTTATATTCATTATAAAGAGTATCTTTAAAGCTTTCATTCAAAGCCTGATGAGCTGTCTGTTTTCCAGTAGAAACAGCAGAACGTGCAAAGGTATGAGGATCAATTTCAATATCAATCTCATCACCAACAGCACATTCACTACTAAGCTTTAATGCTTCTTCAAGTTCAATTTCCTGTGACGGATCATAAACACCGTCTACAATAGTCTTACGTGAATAGACCTTTACATCCGTCAAACCTACATCAAATTTTACAATACAATTTTCGGCAGTACCAAAAGTTCTTTTATATGCCGCCTTTATTGCGTTTTCAATCGTCTGCTTGATTGACTCCTCGCTCATCCCCTTTTCAGACTGAAGAGCACGGATTGCATCTGCCATTTCTGACATATCAAGTCTCCCTTACAAATGTATAAATTTTGCTTTTGCAATATCGTTATAGGCAATGGTTTTATCACCATCGGCCTCTGTTTCCAGCGTAACCTGAGTGCTGTCTGAAGATTTTATTATTCCACGAACCCAATCACTGATATTCTTATCCCACACACGGATTTCACGACCAGTAAAACAACCAAACTCAGCAGCATTCTTTATGTTGCGTTCAAGTCCCGGAGAGCAGACTTCCATAATAATGTCGTCTTCGCTCTTTCCTAACAGGGCTATCAGTTTTGGTTGCAATGCATGATGGACTTTTGAACAGTCCGCAACACCAATATCTTTTGAAGGATCTTTAGAAGCAATTACCGCAGTAATTCTTACCATGCCATTCTGAGGCACAATCTGCAGCTCAACCAGCGTAAAACCGATTTCTGCCACAACCGATGCACATTCCGTAAAATGAGGAATTGTATCGAGGGAAATGTAGTTCAATAGAAACCTCTGAAAAAAATCGACAGTTGAAAAAAAAAGAGCCTAAGAGAGGCTCTTTTTTAAATTCTTTTAATTGTAAAGAATATATCATTTCCCCCTGACAGTGTCAATAGGGAACACAAACCGCTAATTAAAACTTAAACCCTTTTGGAAGCTTAAAGCCTTTTGGCAGGTTCATATTGCCAAGCTGAGACAAATCCATGCCTCCCATTCCTCCAGCACCGCCCATCATCTGGTTCATAAGTTTAGCCTGTGCACCACGGTTACGGGTAAGTTTTTTCATGGTAAGCTTTGTTTTTTCAAACTGTTTCAAAAGCTTATTAACTTCCTGAACAGAAGTACCACTACCCTTTGCAATTCTCTTACGTCGTGAAGGACCAATAATCAGATGATTCATGCGTTCTTTCATGGTCATGCTCTGAATAATGGCTTCCTGATGTTTCATGCCAGCCTTATCAAGCTGATCTTCTGTAATCTGCCCCGCAAGACCAGGCATCATGTCCAAAATCTGCTGCATGCTGCCCATCTTCTTTACAGACTGCAACTGCTCAAGCATGTCTTGAAGCGTAAATTCATTACGCATCATCTTCTGCTGCATCTTAAGGGCTTCTTCCTGATTTACAGTTTCCTGAGCCTTTTCAACAAGAGAAACAACATCGCCCATGCCCAAAATGCGGCTTGCAATGCGGTCTGGATGGAACTGCTCAAAATCCTCAGTCTTTTCACCAGTACCAATAAACAGAATTGGCTTGTCTGTAATTGATTTTAATGAAAGTGCAGCACCACCACGTGCATCAGAGTCAAACTTAGTAAGGATTACACCAGAAAGGCCAAGCTGTTCATCAAAGCTCTTTGCAATTTCTACAGCATTCTGACCAGTCATTGCATCTGCAACAAGAATTGTCTCAACAGGATTCATTGCCTTTTTTACAGCAACAAGTTCCTTCATCATCTCTTCGTCAATCTGCAAACGACCAGCCGTATCTATAATGATTGTATCAAGACCATTCTTTTTTGCATGATCAAGAGCATTCTTTGCAATCTTTACAGCATCCTTTACACCGTCTTCCTTATATACAGGAACACCTATTTTTTCACCAAGAACACACAGCTGTTCAATAGCGGCTGGACGGATAAGGTC
>CACXDK010000392.1 GCA_902766345.1 uncultured Spirochaetaceae bacterium
ATGCCATGCTCGGTCCAGGCGGACAGGTCTTTTATCTTTTGGACCAATGCCGTCTTTCCAATTGTAGCCAGAAAGAAAGTTTCCTCCAGGGTAGCGTACAAGAGAGACATTTAAGTTTTTTACTAAATCTATGACATCTTTACGGAAACCCTGCTCATCTGCCAATGGATGCTCTGGCTCATAAATGCCTGTATATACAGCTCTTCCAAGATGTTCTATAAAAGAACTGAAAAGGTTGTCATCAACTTTACCTTTTATAAAATCCTTTACGACTGTTACTTTTGTATTCATTTTCAGCTCCTTGTTTTACTGCCATTTATTGTTTCCCGGATAGGGACATGTGGCAGATATCATTCTTGCTCTGTATGCAACATAAGAACCACATTCAGAGCACATGATTTCAGCCTGTAAAGAACTGCAGGTACTGCATGTTTCAAGCCTTTTTCTGTAAATGTCTTCTGGTGTTGTTACACCGGGCACATATTCCATGTTTGCAATATCATTTTCAATTCTGTCCTTTGTGATTTGAGACTGTAACTTTCTTATTTCACATTCAGGACAGAATTTTTTTTGATTGTCATCATGCATAAACTGTAACTGATACAACAGAATGTGCAGGTACATTTACCGAAACAGTCTGTTTGTCAATTATCTTTGCTTCCTGTGTTTTTTCAACAACAGCATCTCCCTTTTCAAAAGTATTGATGCTGTTCATCTTTTCTCCGTTGATTATTGTTGCTTTTACGCTGTCCAAAGTTCCCTTGAGGTTTGCAAATCCAACTTCAACTTCTTTTGACACATCAACATCAGGATTTACTATTGTAACAAGATATCTCATCTTGCCAGTCTTATCGTCTTTCTTTTCTGATGCAGAAACACTTAAGCCCGGAACAATGATGTTCTTGTCGAAAATGCCTGCACTCTGACTTGCAAAGGTTGTTTCCAAAAGCTGTGCATCCTGATGTCCCTTGTACATGTGGAATACATGCCAAGTAGGTGTCAGAACAATCTTGTCTCCTTCTGTGAGGACTGGAGACTGAAGAACGTTTACAGCCTGTGCAAGGTTTGCAATGCGTACACGGTCAGAATGATTATTGAAGATATTTAAGTGAATGCCAGCAACAACTGCATCACATACAGAGTTCTGCTGGTACAGGAAGCCTGGATTTGTTCCAGGTTCAACTTCAAACCAGTTGCCCCATTCATCAACAACAAGTGCTACTCTCTTTTCTGGATCATACTTGTCCATAATTTCACCGTGACGGCGTACAAGTTCATCCATGCGGAATGCATTTTTTACAATTCTGTACCAGCCTTCTTTGTCAAAGCCTGTAGATGATTTTTTATTTTCCCATGAATATTCAAATGTGTAGTTGTGCAGTGAAAGACCGTCCATAAACTTTCCGGCTGTACTCATGAGAACCTCTGTCCAGTTGTAGTCGTCTACATTTGGACCGCCTGCAATCTTAAAGATTTTGTCGTTACCATACTGGCGTACATAGGTCTGGAATCTTCTATACAAGTCTGCATAGAATTCTGGGCGCATGTTTCCACCGCAACCCCAGTTTTCATTACCAATACCGAACAAAGGCAGCTTCCATGCATCTGGATGTCAGTTCTGTGCTCTAAGGCGAGCCATTGGACTTTCCCCGCTGAAAGTTATGTATTCTACCCATTCATCCATTTCCTGCACAGAACCGCTACCTACGTTTCCGCAGATATAAGGCTTACAGCCCAGTTCTTCACACAGCCCCATGAACTCATGTGTACCGAAGCTGTTGTCTTCTACAACTCCGCCCCAGTGTGTGTTAATCATTCTTTTTCTGTTTTCTTTTGGACCAATGCCGTCTTTCCAGTGATATTCATCTGCAAAGCATCCGCCCGGCCAGCGAAGGTTTGGAATGTCTATATTTTTAAATGCCTCTACAACAGCTTTATTGTAACCGTTTATATTTGGAATGGGAGAATCTTTTCCTACCCAGAATCCTCCGTAAATGCATCTTCCTAAATGTTCTGAAAAATGTCCGTAAATGTCGCGGCTTATAACTGATTTTTTATTGTTTGTATCAACAATAATTGTTTGTTTCATAAAAACCTCTTGTTTGACTGTCTGTAAAACACAGTATATCATGGGTTTTTTATATTTACAACAAAAATATTTGATAAATATCTGAAAAAACAGTTATTAATTGTGTACCATTAAGGTCATTATGGTTTAGTCATCAAAATATGATCTTAGGATAATTCCCTGATCATAATTTCCGAATCCTTTTCCAAAGATATTCATTCCTCCCATGTGCTCGGCGTTTTCCTTTACACCAAGACGGACGCGGATAGAATGATGTTCCGCAATGTTGAGGTCGCTGAGTTTTACATCTGAGATTTTTACACCGTCAACAAAGCTTCCTTCGTTTGTTACAGAAAAGTTTTTTAATAAACCGTACTGTGAACCTTCAAGCTTCCACCACATTGGAGTGTATTTACCACGCTTGTCGCCAAAGTC
>CACXDK010000393.1 GCA_902766345.1 uncultured Spirochaetaceae bacterium
TAAGGGGAGATGAATATCTCCCCTTATAAAGATTAATGCCGAACAAAATCAAAAATTGTCCAAAATCCTTTGTTTATTTGTACGATTCCAGACCCACTCCGACATTAGTTATTAGTCAGTAATCGGTTTCTCTGCAAGGCAATAAGCCATTCTCTTATTGCCCTCGACCTTAACGGTTTCCTTAACAATGGAACCAGCCTTTACAAGCTTGCCAAGACGCGCAGTAACCTTATTACGCGTAACATCCTCATTGTCGAGAGCTACAACAATCTCATCAACAGTAATCGGCTTATCTCCAATTAGAGCAAAAATTTCATCGGTAAGGGCATCGGATTCAGCCTTCTTCTTAGCTGCTCTATCTGCCGCCGCAGCCTTCCGCTTATCAAGGGTTTCCATCTGCTTGTCAATAAACTCAACCAGTTCATCCTGCTGTGCCTGATCCTCAACAGTCGCCAGCACCATCTCACGCAGTTCTGCAAAATACATAGCCTTAGTCTTCTTTACGGTATTATCCATAATATATAATCTCCTTTAATTTTGTGTGTTTATATTTCCTTTATCTTACATAAATATTATACTAAAAATTTTTTTAAAAATCAAATGGCGGTCTGTTTTTCGCCATCTTTAACGAATACTAGCATTGATATAATCAATCTCTCGATCAGTTAATTTTTCATAACAAAGTCCATGCTTTTTAAGAATCATTTCAAACTCTCTAAATTCAATAGTAGGATTTGGATAATCCTTTATATCATTAATTACAGCGTTAATTTTGCCTTCATGAGTCGGGAGTAAACCTTCAGCCTCCGCATAGAAACATAATTCAGGAAATGTAATCATATTACTCCTTTTCTGTAATTACATAATCAAAATCTGAAGCGGATTCATTTGCATATTCAAATTCAAAAACTTCACCTTCAAAAACTGCTTTTAATGTAGTGATATTAAGAATATCATTACCATAAAAATTTTCTAATTTTCGCATTACATCTGAAAAAGACGTTCCTGGAACAATACCAGTTACAATTTCTTCTTTACATTTATCTGAATCCCAAAGAACTACTTCGTACTGATAATACCATACTTCTCCCATATTTTTTATCCTTTCTTTATCTTACCTTACATAAAGATTATAACAAAATTTTTATTAAAAATCAAGAGAATCACGCCGTAATTCATATTGATAATCAGAATCTTCTCCAAAAAAACTATCATTAGGACAATAATAAGAACAATTATCACAATTATGATCTGCGTCAATTTCACACCAAACTTCTGCGGGTATACTGCGTGATCCATCCCAAATTTTCTCATGAATACAATAGTCACTCATAAAAAACTCCTTTTTACATAATCCAATAAACAATACGAATTAAACTATAATCATCTCGCCAATCCCAATCATTCATAACTTCAAGAAAAGCATCAACTCTTCTTTTTAAATTATTCATTGGGGTTGGTATCATAATTTTCTTAGGAAGGTTTTCTTCTTCTTTTTCACTATAATATAACTCATCCATTGTTTCATAGTCAGGAACTTCTGGATGCTCTAAACAATAAATATACATATCTGCATAAGTAAACCAGCGTGCAGTTGGAGTATCAATTTCATAACAACAATCATCATAAGCCTTTTTTATCTCATCAGAGACATCTTTCGGTAGTCCATGATGAATTCCTCGCATTGAAGGAAAATCGCTATTCTCTTCAATAATAGAAAAAAGATCATGACAACCATTATAAGGAAGTAAATCTGCTGACTCCTGTTTTGTATGGTTGTAATTCCAAACAATTGGATGCTGAAGCTCATATTTTTCAGTATAAAGATTAAATTTCTCAACAAAGAAAAATGGTGTTCTACTCATGATATTTTCCTCTTTTTTATTTTCTATAAATATTATATAATATATTTTTTTAAAAATCAATAGAAGAATGATGAATTAATAATCTCGTAGCATCTGCTTAATATCACGTTCTCTAATTTTTTCCATCTTCTTTTTCTTTAAATTGGCGCGGGCAGGAACACTTCCCGTTTTTGCCTTATACTTTTTGCAAATTTGACAAGCATCTCTAAAAGTTCCCTTCTTACCTTTTGCGCAGCCGCCTTCATACTGATAATAGATGCAAGCTACTTCACGTTCAATCATTTTATTAATCTCCTTTTAAGAATCTAAATAATTTGAATAATCTAAAATTACTGGAGTTCCATTTGTTCTATAACCAATATTTCCACTATGAGCATCTTCTAAAATATCTGGATCAATATTTTCACAATAATTTAAAAATTTTTTTACTTTTGCCTGTCCGTATAAATCTAGACAATTAGCCATCCAGTTTGGATTAATATCAATTTTTCTTTCTCGCCACCATTGATTAGCAAGTTTTTGAGAATTTTTAGATGGAATAATTGGAATTTTATAAAATTCGTCAAGCGGGGTAACTTGCTCTTGTATAAATATTCTAACTCCCATAATTTGTTTATAATAAAGAGTTTTTGCCACAAAACAATTTAATCTATATTTTTTTAATTTATTATACTTCTCCCATTCTGCTAAACAATAATCACTGCGATCTGAAGCATCTGCCCATTTAAATGGAATCCAATATGGTTTTTCATTATCATCTAACCCATAACGACCATTAAAAGGAATTTTTATAACTACTCCATTAAATTGGGGAGAACTAATAACCATTTTTGTAAGACCAAAAAAAATTATAGCTTCTTTATCAACTTCATGTAATTTATTTTTAAAAAGTAACAAATCATTAGGCTCATCATAAAGTTCA
Organism: uncultured Spirochaetaceae bacterium; assembly: GCA_902766345.1. The sequence goes on from CACXDK010000393.1 coordinate 2,788, forward strand.
TCAATACCAAAATTCTCTGGTAATGGTAAAATTGCATTTAAAATTTTATCTACCAATTGATAATTAAAATCCATGCTCTTTTCCTCAATATTATTTTATTATATATATATTATATTATATTTTTAAAAAAAAATCAACGGAAGAAAAAATCTTCCGTTGATAAAAATTATTTAATGCACTTAACAATACATCTAGTAAGATAAGTATTTTTAACACTAGCATATTCATCAAATTTCTTAATAGTACCAGTAAGATCTACAGTATCACCAACTGCAAAATCAACATCGCACTTAGAAGACATCCAGACAAACACATAATCTTCAGAAGTGAAAGTATAGATGGCGGTGTAGCCATATGCACCTTCAAAACCGCGGATGCTTTTTACTTTTGCAGTAATGTTGCGGATACGTTCTTTTTCTACACCAGGATAGAATTTAGAGGTAGAGGGGCCCTTAAGCTCTGCCATCTTCCGCGAAACAAGGGCTTTAGCATCTTCCTTAAATTCTGCCCATTTAGTCTGCGGATTGTAGGTATAAAGCTCGTCAAAACTCATTCCATAAAGCTTGTAACCTTCGGGCAGCGCGACTTCCTTAGAGAAGAACCATTTGAGAGTAGGATCAAATCTTGCACCAAGTCTCTTCAGTTCATCTTTAATGGCATAGGTATCATCGCCATAAACAAGATCAATCTTCTCATCCTCGCCGAATCCAAGCTTCAGAGCAACTTCATGTTTATACTTAGCGGCGTTCTCAACAAGATCGCGTGCTTTAACTTCTTTTTCAGCTTCTCTCTTGGCACGAGCGCGGTCATTTGCAGTCTGCATACGATTATATTCTTTTTCGCTATATGCACGAACAGTCAGAATAGCAGTGCCAGAGCCATTACATCCATAACAACGAGTTCCATCCATCTGATTATACGAGTAATGTCCGCTTCCTCCACACCGCGGGCAAACTCCCTTAACCTTAACA
>CACXDK010000394.1 GCA_902766345.1 uncultured Spirochaetaceae bacterium
CGCTGAATATAACGGACATAAATTTAAACCAGCTGTCCCTGTAGAATTTCCTTTTTCTATGGTTAATACCTTATCTCTTTTCTTGTTTAACAAGTTTTATTACTTCGTACAGGCCCATAAAAAGAGAAAATTTAAGGTTGATTACGAAAAGTTTTTCTACCCACTAGATAATATTCTTGAGTGGAATCGCATCTATGGTTCAAAAGGATTTTATCAGTATCAGTGTGTAATTCCACCTGAAAACGGACTTGATGCAGTAAAAGATATTCAGAAGGAAATAGCAAAATCAGGAGAAGGTTCATTCCTTGGAGTTCTTAAGACCTTCGGCGATTATAAATCAGAAGGAATCATGAGTTTTCCCTATAAAGGTTTTACTTATGCCTTGGATTTTCCAAACAAAGGAAAGAAAACTCACAAACTTTTCGAGAATTTAGACAGTATCGTTCAAAATGCACATGGTAGACTTTATCTTGCTAAAGATGCTCGTCAGCCAAAATCTCTGTTCTTATCAGGATATGGAGAGCAGATGAACGAATTTATCAAATACGTTGATCCAAACTTCAGTTCAGATCTCTCAAGAAGACTGATGGATTTCTAGAATTCAAAATAAATATAAAAGGTAAAATATATGATAAACAATTCAAATAAACAGGATAAAGATATCTCATTATCATCAGATTTAAATAAACTTTACGAAAACCGTTTTGTCAATACAGAAGACAATGACAATCAGAAGAAAAGAAATGCAATTTGGAATGTGCTCTGTAAGCAGTTCTTTTCAAAATTCATTTCTGAAAAAGATGTTGTTTGCGATGTTGCAGCAGGTTATTGTGAATTTATCAATAATATTAAAGCTCAAAAGAAATATGCTGTTGACTTAAATCCGAGTGTTAAAAAATACGCATCACCAGAAATAGATGTAATAAATGATAACGTATTTAATTTAAGTAATTATTTAAAAGATAAAAACGTTTCTGTGTTCTTTGTTTCAAATTTTCTCGAACATCTTAATAGTAAGCAAGATGTTTGTAATTTAATAAATGAATTATCAGCACTTCTGATACCTAGAGGTAAAATTCTTATACTTCAGCCAAATATAAGACTTGTTGGGGGCGCTTATTGGGATTTTATAGATCATAAAACACAACTAACAGAAAAAGCTCTAATCGAAGTTGCAGAAATGAACAATCTTAAGGTTTCAAACTGCATTACAAGATTCCTTCCTTATACAACAAAATCCGCTTTACCTAAGGATGCATGGTTAGTTTCTCTGTATTTAAAACTAATGCCTTTAAGTAGTTTCTTTTTAGGTAAACAAAGTTTCCTTGTTTTTGAAAAATCATAATAAAAAAATGAATAAAATAGCAATTGTTGGAGCTTCGTCGCGAATCGCTCATATGACTGCAAGAATATGGGTTGAGCACAAAGAATGTAATGAAATCGTCTTAATTGGTCGCAATTCTGAAAAACTTAATCGAGTAAAAGATGATCTGGTATCAAGAGATTCCAATTTGATGTGCTCTGTTTGTACAGTTGATTTTTGTTCATCAAAAGACATACAGAATTGTGTTGATAATGTAAGCAATAATGAATGTCCAGATATTGTTCTTGTTGCTCAGGGAACATCTCTGCCAGATAATGAGACACTAAGAAATGATTTTAGTCAGCTAGAATCATCTGTAAGAACTAACTATCTTTCTGTAATTCTGTTTACAGAGGCCTTTGCCCAAAAGATGGAACAAAAAGGCGAAGGTAAAATAGCTGTAATTGGGTCCGTTGCAGGTGATAGAGGTAGAAACTCTAACTATATTTATGGAGCTTCCAAAAGTGCTATAGAAACCTACTTACAGGGATTACGACATCACTTTGCACTTGAAAAGAAAAAGATTTCTGTAACCCTTATCAAACCAGGTCCAACAATTTCACCTCTAACGGTTGATATGCCACAAAATAAACTTTCAAGGGCAGAAGATGTTGCAGCTTGTATTGTAAAAGGTATCAGTAAAGGTAAATCTGTAATATACGCTCCCATAAAATGGAAACTGATTATGACAGTAATAAAAATGCTGCCAGACTTTATCTTTAATAGAATGAAAATTTAGTAGCTATAAACTTCATAGGTTAAAAATGACACTCTCAACTAAAAGTAGAATCATAGTGACCGGAGCTGCCGGTCTTTTAGGTCAGAATTTAATTACTGAATTAGTACTGCAGGGCTTTGAAGATATCCTTGCTATTGATAAAGATCAGGTTAATTTAGATATCCTTCACAAACTGCATCCACAGGTAAAATGTCTGCAGGTGGACCTTTCGGAAAAAGGCTCATGGGAAGATGAGTTTAAAGATAAAGATATTCTCTTTCTTTTACAGGCCCAGATTACTGGTAGCACATATGAACCATTCGAAAAAAATACTGTTACCTCAACTCAAAATGTAATAGAAGCTGTAAAAAAACATCCTGTTGAATTTACTGTTTTTGTTGGATCATCAGTTGTGAATTCTGTTGCTGATGACAATTACACTCGTTCAAAAAAAGCTCAGGAAGCACTTGTCTCTAATTCAGACCTTCCTCATTGCGTTGCAAGACCGACACTAATGTTTGGCTGGTTTGACCCTAAGCATTTAGGATGGCTATCTCGCTTTATGGAAAAAGTACCGGTATATCCAATTCCTGGAAATGGAGAATTCCTAAGACAGCCTTTATATGCCAGAGATTTTGCCCGTATTCTGATTAAATGTGCAGAGCTGCAGAACAACAAGGCTATTTATGACGTAGTCGGAAATGAGGATGTTACCTACATTGACATTATCCGCAAGATAAAGAAAGTAAAAGGATTACATACAATTATTCTTAAGATTCCTGTATGGTTATTCAGATTACTGCTTAAAACCTATGCTTTATTCGTAAAGAATCCGCCTTTTGTTGCAGATCAGCTGGATGCTCTAATGGCTGGAGACTATTTCAAGGGAGTTGATGTTGAGAAAACCTTCGGAATGAAACTGACTCCTTTTGAAGAGGCTCTTACAGAAACATTCACTGATCCTAAGTTCAGCAAGGTTGTTCTGGAGCGCTGGAAATGAAAAAAATTGCAATTGTAGGCGCAGGCCCAATGGGGTTGTCATTGGCTTACTATTTAAATAAGAAAGGTAATTGTCAATGTACTGTTTTTGAGAAGAACAGCAATCCAGGAGGCATGAGTGAAAGTTTTGATTTTGATGGCGTCACCATTGAAAAGTACTATCACTTCATTAACAAGCCTGATAATATTCTGTTTAACCTACTGTCAGAGCTGAATCTTCTGAAAGACTTGAAATGGGTTAACACA
>CACXDK010000395.1 GCA_902766345.1 uncultured Spirochaetaceae bacterium
AGCAAAAAGATTTGTTGCACCAGGAAAGACTGTGCCAAGATCATCAAAGTCATTTAAGGCCATCTTCATTACAGCACTGCTTCTTGAACTTCTTCCGATAGTTGTGCCACTTGCAACTTATGTAATTGCAGTTGTAGCGGCAAGTGGAGTTCTGGGCGAATATATAGCACTGAAAGACCGTCTGGAAGAAATTAGAAAACTGCAGTAACAAAGCATTCTCTCCATGGAGAGAGCAGGCTCACATCACGGTGAGCCTCTATCTCCACCGTGATGTTTAAAGGTGTCTCCGCCTAGTGGAGACAATGTATCTCCAAGGGGGTGGAGACACTCTGTCTCCGACATGATATCCCCCCAAAATTTATCCACTAGAAATGTTCATTGCTTCAAATAGTACTAGACACAAATTGCTTTTTTTGATATAGTAACAATTACTTTAAGGCGTCTTACCCAAGTGGTAAGGGACTGGTCTGCAAAACCACTATGCATCGGTTCGATTCCGATAGACGCCTAATTAAAAGAGCCTTGCTTTACAGCAAAGGCTCTTTTAAATTCCAGGCTTTTCGAGCAAAGCTGGAGCCTGTTTTTTATATACTAAAAAGGGCTGCCCCTCAACTCCTTTGGGACAGCCCTTATTCTTTTTAAAGTCAAACTTATTCTGATTTTATAATAAACATCTTTATGCCTTCGCCCTTAAAGCGCTCTTTTACAGCTTCAATTACAGCTTTTGCAGTCGGCAAATATTTATCTTCTATATAGCTTATCATCAAAAAATTTGTTTCAGGCCACGTAGAAGTTCCAAGTTTTCTGTCATTACCGCCACGCCCATATACCAAAGGAACTACCGAATAAAGAATTTCAGGAATGTACTGTTCAAGAGCATCTGTAATATCCTCTTCAACAGATTTATTTGCAATTATTTCAAGTCTGTACATTTATAAACCCTCCTTATCCCTTATTGCATCAGCCTTTTCCAAAAGCGAAGGTTTACGTTTAGAAACAGAAGACTTCGATTCTGAAGGCATTGAAATTGTAATTCGGCTTTTGACAGCTTTCTTTTCCCTCATGACAAAAGAATAAAGAACAGGAATTAAAAACAATGTAATAAATGTAGAACTTGCAAGACCTCCAGCAACAGCAAGACCTATAGGCTGAACCATGCTGGCACTACCACCTGTTGCAAAACACATAGGAAGCATTCCAAGAATAGTAGTAAGAGTTGTCATTAAAACAGGACGCAGACGGCTTGTTCCAGCTTCAAGACAGGCATCTTTCATTTTCATGCCACGCTCAATCAGAAGATTTGTATAATCAACAAGAATAATACCGTTGTTTACAACAATACCAATAAGCATGATAAGACCAACCGCTGTCATGATTGAAATTGGTTGCCCCGAAATCTTATAAATTCCAACAACACCAATAACAAGGAACGGAATAGTAACAATATTAATAAAAGGAGCTTTGAAGCTTTCATAAGTAGCTGCCATTACTCCAAAAACCAAAAGGATTGCCATAATACCAATTTTTTTATACACGTTCCATTGCTCGTTCATATCTTTCAAAGAACCTTCATAAGTCACAGAAACTCCATCTGGAATAATAAACGTACTGCTGATTTTTTCTTTTATTTTTTCCTCAACAACGTTTGCATTTTCATCTGTTAAAATATTTGCGGTTACATGAACAATTCGAGTTCTATTTTCATGACGTATGCTTACAGGTCCAAGTCCCTTTTCTACAGAAGCAAAGTTGGCAACACTTACAAGGCCATTTGTTCCCTGCACATAAATTTGTTCAAGATCAATAACCTGCTCTCGATCTGATGGCTGAAGCATAACATACACAGAATAGTCATCACCATTTTCACGATAAGTTGTTGATGAAACACCTTGAATACATGCGTAAATTTCATTTGCAACAGACGTAACACTTACTCCAAATGAATAAGCTCTGTCACGGTCAACTTTTATTTCAACCTGTGGCAAGCCTTCTTTTGTATCAATAGAAGGTTCTCCCAAATCAGCAATTGAAGTCATGACATCTGAAATTTTATTGGCAACATCCAAAGCACTATCAAGACTATTACTGCGAATGACAATATCAATATCATCACCAGTCATTTGACCTCTCATGCCTCGTCCAAAAGAAAAGGTAACATCTGTAAATTCAGAAAAGTGGTTACGCAATTTTGACTGTATCGTAGCGGTGTCATCAATCTGTTCTGCAGAATCTGGCAGAGTAATTTCTATGGAACCTGAATAAGTTGAACTTCTCCAACCTCTGCCACCAACAGTAGAAATAATAGTTTTGTAGCCTTTTACTTCATTATGAACAATCTCTTCAAATTCATTTACAACACGAGAAGTTTCTTCAAGTGTTGTTCCTGTAGGAAGAGTAATGTTCAAAGTTACACTGGAATCACGTCCTCCAGTCATCATTACAAAACGCATAGTCTTTATAAACAGCATAGAAATTACAAGAATTGTACAACATACAAGAACTGTTATAAAACGATGCCCCAAAGCAGCATACAAAGCTTTACGATACACAAAGCGGATAGCATCCTGAGCTTTACCAAAAATTAAATACAATCCTTTAAATACTGGATTTCTTACAGGCCGTTCATTACGGTTTGTAAGAGGAAAGAAATGACCTGCAAGAACAGGAACAAGGAACATAGCAACAAAGATACTACTCAAAAGAGCAATTACAATCGTAAAAATCATGCCTTTAAACATCTGTCCGTACATACCGAGATCCGACATGTAAAACAAGAACGGAAC
>CACXDK010000396.1 GCA_902766345.1 uncultured Spirochaetaceae bacterium
CAGCAATAATTCCATCTGATAAAACGTTCAGAGCTTCAAATCCAGAACTTACAGTAGAGCAAATGATGAGCGTGTACGACAGAAAAGTATCAACGGAAAAACTTTTGTCTCTCATACAAAAGGCAAATGTAAACATAACACTTAAAGAATCCGCAAGAAACTTAAGTGGAGGCATGCTTCAAAGGCTCATACTAGAAAGAGAACTTTCAACAAACCCAAATCTTCTGATATTATGCAATCCAATGCAGGGACTAGATTTTCAGTCACAAGCAAAGCTGTGCGAACGAATTTCAAATCTTGCCCAGCAAGGAAAAGCAATACTCATAATTGGAGCAGCAGATTTTCCAATATCTTTATGCAACAATATCTACAGACTTGAAGGAGGAATTACTTACCATGAATAAAACTTTTGTATCCCCCCTTTTAGGAATTGCAAGCTGTGTAGTAATAATCCTTTTCTGTGCAGCAAGTCCTTTTTCAGCACTTAAAAGTCTTTTTCTAGATACATTTTCATCGCCATACTATTTTGGAAGTATGTTGAACATGTCAGCATTCCTTATGATTGCAGGAACAGGTTCTGCCATTGCCATAAAAGGCGGTAACATGAATTTAGGAGGAGAGGGACAAGTATATATAGGAGGATTTATAGGCTGCGTAATACTAAACGCATTACACGCTCCTGTACCACTAGTATTTTTGACAGCAATCATAGCAAGCATGCTTACAGGGGCAGTCATGGCATGTGTAAGTGCATTACTGCGAGAATTAAGAGGAGCAAAAGCTCTATTAACTACATTTCTTCTTTCAGCCGCAATCATTCCAATTATTGACGGACTAATAACCGCCTCAAAAACCAGTGATAAAACAAACATGCTTGCACTACCCTACATTCAGGATTCGTACAAGATGAAACAGCTTTTGCCACCTTCGCCACTTACAGCCTCTTTTTTTATTGCGCTGATAATCTGTGCATTAATGTGGCATGTAATGTATAAAACAGACTTTGGAAGAAAACTTGCCATTTGGGGTACAGCACCGCTGTTTGCCCAGTACTGCGGTTATTCATCTGCATTAAACTCATACAGCACACTTGCCATTTCTGGAGCACTTCATTCACTTACAGGTTTTTTTGCAGTAGCAGGAACCTATTACACCTGTCACAAAGGATTTTATTCAAACATGGGCTGGAATGCACTGAATGTAGCTTTAATTTCAAAATCTAATCCATTAATGGCAATTCCTACATCTCTTGTATTGTCATGGCTTTTTACATCTGCATCGAGAGTTTCTCTTACACAGGGTTTTAATTTTGACATAGCAGGAATTGTACAAGGAGTAATCCTCTTTTCAATAGCAATACCAAAACGGAGCAAACAATGAATCCTATCATTTCTATAATGCATATAGCAGCTCCCCTTCTACTTGTAACAATGGGAGCCTTAATAAGTGAATACGCAGGACGCATGGCAATGTTCCTTGAATGCATAATTAATATAGGAGCCTTCTTCTGCTACGCATTTACCATTGCCACAGGCAATCCTGTTTTTGGTGCATTTCTTTCTGTATTCACCTGCACAGTAATGGTTATTGCTTGCGAACGAACAGCTTCGCACTACAAGGCAAACATGTTCCTTACCTCTTTGGCAATGAACATGCTGTTTGCGGCCCTTGCAACTTTCTTTTCTGCAATGTTTTTTGGAACAAGAGGAGTTCTTTACGGAACAGGATTTTTATTCAATGCAAAAACAACAAGATTGTGTACGACAATAATCTGCTATACGCTTTCTTTTTTACAGCTTGCAATGCTTCGTTTTACAACGTTGGGACTAACATTAAGAGTTACGGGGAGCGATGCAGAAATGCTTGATGCGCAGGGAAAGTCTGCAGCAAACTACAGAACAATTTCCTGGATTTTTGCAGCTGTAAACGGCTCTCTGTGCGGCTGCGTACTTGCACTAAGGCTTTCTTCTTACGTGCCTGGAATGGCATCGGGCAGAGGATGGACAGCTCTTGCAGCTGTATTTTTAGGTAAGAAACATCCGCTTATTGTTGTACTTCCAGTCCTTGTTTTTGCAACCGCAGAATTTGCAAGTTCAAGCATTCAGAACATACAAATATTCGCAAACATACCATCATCAATACTACTTTCTCTTCCGTATGCAATTTCACTGCTCTTAATTATAATTGTTCCTCAGAAAAGAGAGATATAAAATCAATAATTTTTAGAGTAGCTGATATAGATTCTAAATTCATTTGATTTTTCTAACCTTTGATTATATAATGATAGTTAATTTAACAACCATTAAATTAACTATCATTATATAAAACAATACAGGAATAAGACATGGAAAAGTTTTATGACAGAAAAAAGGAACTTCAAGCTCTCTCGCAAATAGAAAAGCAATCAAAAACAAACGCATGTTTCACAGTCATTACAGGTCGCAGGCGCATTGGAAAAACAGAACTTATAAAGAATTTTATAAATGATAAAAAAAGTGCATATCTTTTTACAACACGTAATGCAGAAAAAACGCTATGCTCACAATGGCAAAAAACACTTGAAGAAAGCATAGAATTAAAAATCTTTGGAACAGTCGAAAAACTTTCTGACCTTTTTAACCAGATAATGCTTTATTCAAAAGAGCATCATTTTACACTTGTAATAGATGAATTTCAAGATATTGAGTATGTTAATAAATCTTTTTTCAGTCAGATGCAAAATATATGGGACAGTCTAAAAGCTTCTTCCAAAATTAATTTGATTGTTTGCGGTTCTATATATTCCCTCATGTCAAAAATATTCAAAGATGAAAAAGAACCTCTATTTGGAAGATCAACTCACAATATCCATTTAAAGCCATTTACTCCATCAGTCGTAAAAGAGATTCTTAAAGACTTCAATCCAAAATTCAAATCAGAAGACATACTTTGCCTGTATATGCTTTCTGGAGGAGTTGCAAAGCATATATTTCTATTAATGTACGCAGGAGCAACTACAAAGCAAAAAATGCTAGATTATGTCTGTAATATGGCTTCTCCATTTTTAACTGATGGACGTGATATTCTGATTAGCGAAATTGGAAAAGATTATGGAATATATTTTTCAATTCTACAGGCAATTGCAACAGGTCATACAACTCAAAATGAAATTGACTCAATCATCCAAAAAAATACAGGTGCCTATTTGCAAAACCTTCAAAAAGTTTTTGGCATTACAGAACAAATCCGTCCTTTGCTTTCAAAGTCAGAAAGCAGAAATGCACGCTGGCAAATTTCAGATGAATATATGAACTTTTATTTTAGATTTCTTTACTCACATCAAGATTTAATTGAATTTGGAAATTATGACATGTTAAAACAGTTTATACTTCGTGATTATGAGACTTTTACAGGAAAAATACTGGAACGGTATTTTACAGCAAAGCTTGAGGAAGAAGGAAAATTTACAAGCATTGGTGGATGGTGGGACAAAAAATCCAATAATGAAATTGACATAATTACAATCAACGAATTACAAAAAGATTGTCAAATTTATGAAGTTAAACGTCAAAAAAATAAAATCAAACTTGATAAACTTGAAGCAAAAGCCCAAATCTTCATGCAGAACTTAGACGAATATGCATATAATATTCAAGGCCTTTCAATGGAAGATATGTAAAATAAAACTTTGACTTACTAAAACTATAGTAGATTATCATGAGCTCAAAATTTTTATGTTTTTATGCATTTATCACATTGATTCTTTTAGGATGCCATATATCAAAAACAGAAACGAATAATGTATTTACCTATGCTGACCAGATATCTTATATTCTCAAATTTCTATTACTATATAAGTAAAAATTACAGCTTGAAGAGGATTGATATGATAAC
>CACXDK010000397.1 GCA_902766345.1 uncultured Spirochaetaceae bacterium
CAAAATGTTCGGCTTTTTCTTTTTATAGAAAAATTATTCTAATCCCAAAGCTTCACAGGCAACTTTTGCAACCGTCTGTTCTGCAGACTTTTTTGTCTTACCTTCGGCAGGTCCGTAAGTAACATTTCCAAGCCTTACAGCCATAAAAAAAGTTTTGTCGTGATCAGGACCAACAGATTTTACCAATTCATACTTTGGACAAATCTTATGTTTTCTTTGATAATATTCCTGAAGAATTGTCTTATAATCTTTTATTCCCTTAAAGTTCTGAACATTACGAATTTCTGGAACAATAATTTCCCAAACAAACTTTTCTGCAACTTTATATCCAGAGTCCAAATACAAAGCTCCGATCACAGCTTCAACTGTATCAGCAAGAATAGCTTTCTTTTCCCTGCCTCCAGTCTTTTCCTCTCCTTTTCCAAGTATGAGATATTTATCTACATGCATCTTTTCTTTTGCAATAGGTGCAAGAGTCTGTTCACTGACAACCGTAGCCTTTATTTTGGCAAGATCACCTTCAGGATTGTCCATCATATCTTCATACAGAAAAGCTGCCGTAGCAAGTCCCAATACACTGTCACCAAGAAATTCCAGACGTTCATTATTATACAGCCTATGATCTTCATTTTCATTTGAAAAAGACCTGTGATGAAATGCCAAATCCAGCATGTTCAGGTTTTTAAAATGCAAATCAAGATTCCTGCAGAATTCTTCAAGCTGCCTTTTCCGTTCAGGAAGGATTTTTTTTGATTCGTATATTTTATCGCGCAAATTCATTGTAAAACCTACCTAGTTATTTATAATATTTAAAACAAAAAAAGCACAGTATTTAGTACTGTGCTTTTATATGCTTTAACTTAATAAGTTATTTGTTTGCCTTAATGAAATTATAAGCATCTGCAACTGTTTCAAATTCATTTGCTTTATCATCAGGAATCTGAACACCAGTTTCTTCTTCGATTGCATAAACAAGTTCGTATGTATCAAGGCTGTCTGCACCAAGGTCACCACGGAAAGATGACTCAAGCTTTACCTTTTCAGGCTCAATATCAAGCTTGCCAGCAATGATTTCCTTCATCTTTTCAAACAATTCGTCTTCTGCCATTGTATTCTCCTAGTTTAACCATTTACTTCAGGTGTAATTACCTGACGACCTTTATAAAAACCGCATTTTGGGCATACATGGTGCTGCATAATAAGATTACCGCAGTTTGCACATTCAACAAGATTAGGCGTCTCAAGGTGCATGTTAACACCGCGTCTTCTCTTTGTTACGGCTTTTGAAGTTTTTGATCTAGGTACTGCCATATTATATAACCTCGCTATTTATTTTAGTCATCTGTATAACGTTGCACATAATACTACAGACTCCCATTTCATGTCAAGATTATACAAACAATTCATTTTCTTTGTCAACTAAAAAACTGACATTTTTGTTTTTTTTGTCAAAAACAATAAATCAACTGTATTTTTGTTTTATAGCTCTTTCCACTATAGGAGGAACCATTGCACTTATATCACCTCCATAGCGGGCAACTTCTTTTATGCTGCTAGACCGTATGAGGAAAAAACGCTGTTCCGTAGGAACAAAAAGAGTTTCAATCTGACCATCAAGAGATTTATTAATCAAAGAAAGATCAAATTCATAGGAAAAATCATTTGTATTGCGGATACCTCTTAAAAGAACCTTTGCATCAACTTTTCTGCAATAATTTACAATAAGTGTATTACAGGTATGAACTTCAACATTATCATACATTTTAGTAAGTTCTTTTAACATTTCATAACGTTCTGTTTCAGAAAATAAATACTTTTTATCAGGGTTTATGGATATAACAACGTCAATTTTATCAAAAAGACGACTCGTTCTTTCTATTATATTAAGATGTCCATACGTAGGAGGATCAAAAGATCCTGGAAATACTGCCGTTATCACTCTGCATCACCTCAACAAGAAAATATAGAATAACACAAAAATATAATTTACACAATTAAAAATCATTTGACCAAAACTATAATTAATATTAGTATTAATTTTATGAAGAATATTAATTTAGTAAAAACAGTTGGTGTTATTACAGCATCTCTGTTGGTCACAGGTTGTGTATCCACATGTTCATCTACTGACAAAGTACCTCAGCAGGAGCAGGCGGAACCTATTATAGAAACAATAACAGAAGTACCTCAGCAGGAAATAAAAACTGCTGAAAAAGAACAGCCCCAAAAAACGGAACCTGAAAAAAAGAAGGAAGAACCGGCTCCTAAACAAGAGAAGAAAGAAGA
>CACXDK010000398.1 GCA_902766345.1 uncultured Spirochaetaceae bacterium
CATTGAAGAAACTTCATCTAAGTAACTGTACAAATCAACGGCATCAAAAATATCAAAATGAGTCTTGCCTATTTTTGGGCAAAGGCGCGTTGCACGTCCAAGCATCTGTTCATAAAGGATTCTTGATTTTATGCGGCGCATAAAGACAATCTTTGTAATTTCAGGAACATCAATACCTGTTGAAAGTAAATCAACCGTTACGGCAATTGTAGGATAATGCTCATTCTTAAAGCGTTTAATTGCGTCCTGTACGCGTGCCCTGTCACCAATTGCACAGGTTATTTTTTCTATGGCTTTTGTAGAAACATCCATTTCTGCAAAAATGTCCCGCAACAGTTTTACAATTTCATCTGCATGATGGTCATTAACTGCAAATATAACTGTCTTTTCTTCACTTTCAGGGTCAATGTATTTTGCAAGTTCTGTAAGTACAACTTTATTAAAGGATGGAGTCAAAACATTTTTATTAAATTCTTCCACATCAAAATCAACTTCATCTTCAAGTTCTTCTGAATTCAAAAGTTCTTTTGTTACAGGATTATATTTTGCAAGGCTTTCACCTTTTGCATGATGAATTCCGTTTTGATTAAGCTCGGTTTTAATAATATGCGGTGCGTCATAATCAACAAGATATCCGTCAATTACAGCTTCGCGGTAAGAATATGTATAGACAGCCTTGCCAAAAATCTGTGTTGTATGCAAGGCTGGGGTTGCTGTTAATCCAATTTTTACAGCGTCAAAATATTCAATAACCTTTTTATATTTACTAATAAAATCATTCTGGTCGCGGAATAAAAGTTCAGCTTCGCTCAGTTCTTTATCCAATGTATAGCCACGGTGTGCTTCATCAATAATTATGCAGTCAAAATCGCCAGAAGAAGGTATGCGCTCTTTATCTTCATTCATAATTCTGGCAATCATGCCCTGCACTGTAGCCACTTGAATTCTTGTTTCAGTGGCAAGGTCAATGTCATCCAGACTATTAATATTGTAGATTTTATTCAAAGGCTGCAGGTCTTCAAGTTTTACATCGTTAAAAACATCCAAAGCCTGCTCTCCCAATGCGGTGCGGTCTACCAAAAACAAGATTCTTCTAAAGCGGTTTGTCTTTAAGAATCGGTAAACCATTCCCAATATTGTTCGTGTCTTACCAGTTCCGGTTGCCATTGCAAGCAGAATTCTTTTTTGTCCATTAATTACGGCTTTTTCTACGGCTTCAACAGCGGCAAGCTGATAATAGCGGAAATTCAATCCGTCTGGGTCTCGCAAAAAATCGTAAGGCAGGTTTTCAAGTTTCTGGTCGGCTTCTTCCACGTTCTGCTTAAACGTTGCAAGCAAATCTTCCGGGCTGTACCATCCCTGCAAAGCTTGTGGAATGTTTGAGTCTTTTCTTAAATCGTGAAACCATATTCCCGATTCTGTTTCTATCTGTTTAAGATAAGGGCGTCCGTTTGTTGCAAATACAAAAGGTACTTTGTAGCCTTTGCCAGAAGAAGATGCCTGCCATTTGCCCATGCAATATTTTTCATCTTCTTCCCTTATGGTGCTGGCATATTCATGGCATTGATTGTCTATAATTGCATAAACACTTTTTTCGTAAGCTTTTGCTTCTATAATACCAATCAAATTTTCATCTATAAACAAGGCATAATCTGCCCTTTTTGCTGTTGCATTTTGTGCGGATTTTACAGGCCATTCTGCAATGGCTATTTTCTTTCCTTTCTGAGGTCTTGTTCCTTTTGAATAGCGTAAGTTTTCTGTATCGGCTTCCCAGCCTACCTTTCTAAGCTGTTCGTCAATTATTGCACGGGTTTCCGCTTCGGTAAGTTTTGCGTTTGCAATGGCAAGTGCGGAAGCAGTCTGTCTTTCCTGTTTTGTGAGAGAGCTTTGAGGAGTAAGGTTTTGTATTGTTTCCCGTTCTTTTCTTGCCTTTTCAATTTCGGCTTCCAGTTCTGCAACTCTTTTGTCGCGTTCTGCTATTGCCTTTTCTTTTTCTGCAATGGTTATTGCGGCATTTTCAAGTTCTGTTTTTTGTTCTTCTATTTTACGTTCCTGATTTTTTACAAGCGGCATCAGGCTTATTCTTACTTTTGGTGGTTCCGGCTTTACAAAGGCTTCTGGCTTAAAATTTGAATCGCCATAGGTCTGCATGAACCACACAGCAATATGATGGGTAAAACTTAATACGGAAAGGGCTTCTTCGGTAGATGCTATGTTTTCATGGGCAGAATCGTTACGGCTTTTACGGACTTGGTTTATCCACTGATTAATATCATAAGGAAGCAAACCTTCCGATTTTAATATTTTTGTTCGGGTATAATGAGTATTTTCCCTAGAATCTGACGGTTCTGGAATGCGTTCAATTCGCATTATTTCGCGAACCATGAGTTCTACAAACAGTCCCGATTTATTTTTGCTTGATGCAGGGTCTGTATAGGCGTATTTTTCTGCAAATTCAAGAGTTTTTGTAAAATCTGGCCAGTAGGCTTGTAAAAAGGCAAAATTACTCATCAAACCAATTATACCATACAAAATAGCCATCCGAAAGCTTTTCAGTAGCAAAAATTTTATATTCTAGTAAGTAATGGTCTTCCATTCTAGTAAGTAACGGTTCACCGTTTCGGTAGCATCGGTCCACCGTTCTAGTAGCATCG
>CACXDK010000399.1 GCA_902766345.1 uncultured Spirochaetaceae bacterium
ACTGAGTTTCTCCAGTGGCCAAACTGAGTTTGCGCAGTGGCCAGAGAGAGTTTCCCCACTGGTAAAAATGAAGCCTGTAAGCAGAACTTTTCTGCGTTAATCTTGACTGTTTTTTCTAGCTTTTATTTTATTAAAAATCTTTCTTAATATGCCAATCTTGCCAATAAGCAGCCAATACAGTAAGAGTGCAGCTGCAAGAATAGGAATGCCGTATATGATTACATACAGAATTACAAAGAAGAACTGTACAAAGAAGTATACGACATCACGGGCAAATTCTCTGAACTTGCTTTTTGCATCTGGCATTACAAAGCCTTGCTGTGTCTGATTTACAGGCAGATTTGCACTGATTGTTATGGTTGAATAGCTAATGAGCGAAGAAAGGCGGTTAAGCTGCCCCTGCATTACTTCTATGTCAGAGGTAACTTCGTTAATCTTGCTTTCTATTTCAATCATATCCTTTATGTCTTTTGACTGTTTTAGATATGTTTCCAAACGTTCAAGCATTACTTTTTTTGTAGTAAGGCGTGTGTCAAGATCGTAGTACTGGTCTGTAACATCAGAGCTGTTTATGTTCTTTGAGCGTATTTTCCCTATTCCTGTCGCAGTATTCATTGCGGTTGAGAACTGGCTGCTTGGAACTCGGATTGTAATCGTAATTCCGTTGCTCCATTCTGAAGAATCTGCTATATAGCCGTCAAGTTGCTTTACAAGCTGGTCTACAGCATTTCTTGCATCTTCAAGACTGGTTACTTCCAGATTAATGTTTCCTGTAAGTATAAGCTTTCTTTCATACTCTTTTGGCGAAGGATTTTCAGCGTATTCTGCATCAAATAAAGCTTCTTCTTCCATGTCATACATTGCACCGTTATCGCTGTATACTTTAGAAGCTCTCTTGCTGGTGTTTATGCTGGAGCCTGATGCTTTGTATTGTTCTGTTGTTGCAAATTCCATGCTTTTCTTAGCACAGCCTGTTGCAAGAATGGTAATAAAAATTGCCCCAAATATTGAAAATAGAGTCTTTTTTTCGATTGTATTTTTCAAGGTATAGCCTCCGTATTCTTTTTACATAAAAATGTCGGAGCTAGATTAAAGGTTACATTGTCAAAGTCCTCATGCGCTGTTGCTAGAGTGGCAAAATCTTATTATCCCTCAAAATTAAGATTATCATCTCCATGTATGCGAAGCAATGCAGGCTTTAGTTCCTGTTCCCAAAATCTGTCTTCTATTCTTTTTGTTCCAGCGGTTTCGCCAATGTGTCTGTCTGCTCTTACTTTTGCCCCATGAAAATCACTGCCAGCTGTAACAATCATGTCCAGCTTGTGAGCCATTTCTTCAAGGCGTTCTGCTTCTGATATTCTTGCTCCCGGATGCCAGGCTTCAAGTCCTTGAACTCCGCTTTGCTGTATTTCTATGATTTTATCTTCCAGTTTGCCCCATGAAACATACATTGAAAGTGGATGTGCCTGTACGGGTATGCCTCCGCTTGATTTTATTGCCTGCACGGCATCTCTCAGGGCTGCACCTTCTCGGTCTACAAAACAAGGTCTGCCTTTGGCAAAAAAACGGTCAAAAGCTTGCTGTCGTACTTTAACAACACCTTTTTCTACAAGAAACTGTGCAAAATGAGGACGTCCTAGTGTATTTGCATTGAACCTCTGTTGTAATTCTTCTAATGTTATGGGAATGCCTTCTTGTTGAAGTTTTTCGATCATCTGAAGGTTTCTCTGAATTCTTCCTTCTTTTAGAAATTCGATAATTTCTCGTAATTCTTGTGATACTTTTTTTAATCCCAATCCAAGAAGATGGAATTCGCCAGTTGGCCATGCAATGTTTATTTCAATGCCAGGAACGAATGTAATTCCCTGAATTTTTGCTTCCTGCTGTGCTTCTTCAAGTCCATCTGTTGTATCATGATCTGTAATTGCCAGAACTTTTATTTTTTTTTCTGCTGCATATCTTACAAGTTCGCTTGGTGTAAGCGTTCCGTCAGAAGCGGTTGTGTGTGTGTGTAAATCTATCATATTGTCCTTTTTTTCATAGTTATGATAGCATATTTAAATAAATTATGATATAATCTTTAAAGGTTGATATCCATTTATGTGGTGGGAGAACTGTTATGCCAAAAATTGTTCCGTATTCTAAAGGTTCTGTTATATTCTTTGAGGGGGATAAGGCTGATAAAATCTTTATACTTCAAGCCGGTTCTGTAATCCTGACAAGAAAAGATATAGTTACTCATGAAGTTATTAAAGAAACTCTTTCTGTTGGTCAGTTTTTTGGTCTTAAGAGCGTACTTTCTCGTCGTTCTCGTATAGAAACTGCTACTGCAGTAACTGATTGTCAGGTTGTAATGCTGACATTACAGGAATTTGAAAAGAATTTTTCTACAAATAAAGCTATTATATCTAAAATGTTTGGTGTTTTTACCAAGAGTCTTGTAGAGTGGCAGGAAAAAACAGAGAATTTCTTAAACCGTAAAAAGCCAGAAGTGTCCCGTGAAGAGCAGATGGAACTTGTTGCTAAAAGTCTTTTCGAGGATGAACGCTATTTTTCTGCACAGAATCAGTGTGAGAAGATTTTCAGAGACATAAAAGAACCTTGCAACAAGGCTTCTGTAGAAGCTTTGCAGGCACAGGCAAAAGAAAAACTTTCCGAACAGGAAGTTGTTGAAACTTCTTTCTGGGGATCGGATAAGCCTCCTGTTGCAGATTTTGCAGCTGCTCTCTTAAAACAGTTTTCATTGCCTATTTTTGAACGTTTTAAGAAGACTTTTGCTGACGGTGAAGTTATTATTTCCGAGTTTACAAAGGTAAAATCGTTCTATTTTATTTTGGATGGCGAAATTTCCGTTGAAAAGTATATTAATGGAAAAATGAAGCTTTACGGCATGATTGGTCCTGGTGAATTCTTTGGAGAACTTGAACTTATAGAAGAAATGACAAGAAATGCTTCTTGTATTGCCCGTGGAAATGTTACATGCCTTAAATTTGGTAAGGAAAACTTTAAGTCTGTTGTAGCAGAAAATGGTTTTGCGGCAATGTCTGTACTAAAAACCCTTTCAGGTAAGATTTATAGTCAGCAAAGAGCTCTTAAACTTTTGTGCATAAAGGATTTAAGTGTTCGCGTTGCTGATATTTTCCTTATGTATGATGAAGATGGTCTTTCTATTAATACTGATGCAGATGCAAGTTCTGAAAACTTGGAAAGAAAATTTTACCTTACAATAAGCGATGTTGCAGAATGGGCTTCAATTACAGTGAATGAAGCTCGTGATGAATTGAATAAGTTTGCTTCTAAAAATAAGGTTGCAATCTATGATAAATATATGATTGTATCTAATATTATGGATATGAAACGAACTGTTGATTCTTATTATTCTAACTTGGATGACGCTGCAAAATAAAAAGCCAACTCCCGGACTTGAACCGAGTACCTGCGCGTTACGAGGGCGCTGCTCTACCAGGTGAGCTAAGTTGGCAAAAAGGTAGATACACTATATCAAAAAGACTCTTGTTGGTCAATTAAGTTTAAGTTTGTACTTTCCTTCTTTAAGGCAAGG
>CACXDK010000400.1 GCA_902766345.1 uncultured Spirochaetaceae bacterium
GCTATAGCTTTACAATTCTTAAGAATGGTAATAAGCTGGTCAGCTTCCAGAGTATTCTGCAAAGAATAATAACTAGAAAAAAAATCGCTTGTACCATACACAGGGTAATGGGTACAAACAATCTTATAGTGAGAATCTGATGCCATTGCAGACTTAAACTTGTTAAACTGAGCTTTTCCCATAGAACCAGATCCTGTATCAAGGAAATAATAGCTTATGTTGTTTATTGCAAAGCGATAAAAAGAATTATTCGGATATACTAAAGCTTCAAAATCATCCCAGCCTTCGTTATACAGGTCATGATTGCCCACAACGCTGTATACTTTTCCGCCGACTATATTTTCTATTCTGGAAACAAGATTGTTAAAACTTGCAAATTCACTTCGGTTTCCGTGATCGGCAATGTCTCCAAGACATACAGCAAAAGATGGAGCAGGGTTTATTGAACCATCTGCAATTTTAGACTGTAAGCAGGAAATAAAAGCATCATCATGGCGGCTTTTGGAGTTGCCAAAATGTACATCCGTAATAACAAGGAAGGAATATGTAGAACCACTTACAGCACTTGCAGGAATGTCCGCTAAATCGCCAACCCGCTCTTCAACAGACTGACCATGATCCAAAACCTTTAAAAAACCATAGCCACAGGAATTAAAAGCAAGACAAACTGGAATAATAAGCAATAAAAAGAATTTTTTGAATATCATAAATGTAATCCTAGAATAAAACGCATTTCGGTATCGTCATAGCGTGCAGAAACTGTAAAAAAGTCAATGTAGCGGGAGGTTGTTTCAAATGTTAAATCAAGCCTTTTGCCCAAAGACTTTGTAACACCAAATGTAAATGATGGTGCACAGAAAACCATATATCTGAACATTTCGTAAGAACTCATGCGGGTATACAGCTTTATTTCATAAGGAAGATAAAAATCGCTTTCAATAGAAAAATCTACACTATTATTGGTAATATATCCTATATAGTCAGATACAGCAAAGATTTTTCGGGCTTTATGGAAATATCCAAAACTCACCTTAAGTTCAAGCCAATATGAAGGACGCACTTCATAATGCAAATTAAACAGAAGGTCATGACACAGGCTTACATCATCAAAATAATCAAAATGATACACAAAACCAGCGCCAAGCCTCATCATACGAAGACGCAAAGGCCAGAAAGCACCACCAGTTGTAGCGTGAAAGATATCACCCGACATCTGCACACCACTATATAATTGAAAATATGTTGTATCAATCTGAGCATAAGGCTGTGCCATAAAGGTGTAAGGTTCAAATCCGTCCCCAGAATTCATGCCCATTGAAAGGTTAAATGTAATTTCAGGGGAGTCAAAATCATAATAACGGTCTTTTTTTCGAGAATCCGAAGCAGCCCAAAGTGAATTAAACGTCAATAATAATAGCCCGAATAAAAGAAAGGCTTTTTTTTTCATGATAAGAACCTTATCTAAATTTAAAAGATTTGATTTTTCTGGTAATGCGTTGTATACTTAATTATAGAACGGCAGTTTGCCAGCTTTTCTTAAATCTTAAACAATTACAGGAGAAAATACAATATGACAAAATCAATTTCAGCACAGGGATTTACACTGGAACGCGATCAGTCAGACTTGATTAACCAGAAATTAAAGCGTATTGATTATGCAGATAACTTAATCGTGGATCTTATCATGCACGTTAAGGAAGATAAAAAATACTATTTTGATACAACTGTAAACTTCCGCTGGGGAGCAAATGCTCATGTTACCAGTGATGACTTCGACTTTGCTGCTGCCTTGAACAAACTTATGGATGTTCTTGATCAGAAAGTAAAGAAGGAAAAAGATAAGATTCAGGAAAAGAAATAAGGCTTATAAATAAATCATAGGCTAGAGCGATATTTTGCAACAGTTCTGCGAGCAACAGTAATGCCGCGTTCCTGCAAAATATCGCTTATTTTTTGGTCACTGAGCTTTTTCTTATCATTTTTATGCTCTTCTAATATAGCTTTTATTTCCAAAAGGATTTTATCCTTACTTACATCTTTCGATACCGCATTTACAAAGAAATATTTTACATCAAACAAGCCCCACTCACATTCTATATACTTGCTGTTTGCCATTCTTGAGATGGTACTTTCGTGCAACTCCATTATTCTAGCAATATCAAGTTGCTTTAACGGAACAAGATTTCCAGGACCTTTTTCAAAAAACTCATGCTGAAGTTTTACAATCAGACAGCAAGCCCTTAAAACTGTATTCTGACGCATTTCAACAGCAGAAATAAAACTTTGAGCACGTTTAATGCCTTCACTAAGTACGGCTTTATCTTTTTCAGAAGCAAGATCTGAATGTTTTGTATAAGCAGGATTTATTTCCAAGTCAAACGAAAAATCATTCGACAAACTCACCTTCCAGCTTTTATTTTTTACGGTAATGATGCCCTTATCAAGATTTTCTTTTTGAACTTCTTCCAAACGAACAACAGAAACATCGCTATGTATATAATGAATATCCTGAGTGCTGTAATTACGGGCAGGAAAAGGATCTAGAGTCCGAATAAAAGCAAGGGCTTCGGATACATCCTGTTCAGTTATTTCCATATCCAGAAAAGGTTCATTTTCTGGTAATCCAAATAAAGCTTTTCGCTCTTTCTGATAGGCCTTTATTTTTTTTAGGATGCGGTCAGGCTCAGGCGGATTAAGAAAATCAAAGTGTCCGTCCAGAATAAAACGTGCCGTTGCAGGACAATCATCACGAACAGAAGCTTGAACTGCAAGACTTTCTTCCATATTTTTTACGCAGGTGCCAACTGGTTCAAACCGCTGGATAAGAGTAATGCATTTAAACAAAACCGATTCTGTCTGAGCTGCATCATTTTTATTTAGAAGAGTAACAGGTGCAAGAATGTGATAGCCTTTGGAATCAAGATTGCCTATGAGTTTTTCACCCACCTCATACTCTGCATCAGAAAGTTTTGTCATGTTCAGTTGTTCTAAAAGACAATCTTGCAAAGACTGCCTCATGTCTGCCGTTGCTTCTAATGCATTCTGATAATTTTCACTAGCCTGTTCTCCAGCACGGCTTGAAGTTCCAACTTTTAAGCTTGTAACACGCTCCTTTTTACTTCCTGCATGTTTTACAATCAAGGCGGGATTCTGTTCAGCTTCTTCATACACCGCCTTTTTCAATTCATCTGTTCCCAACGAAAGAATAGAAAGAGATTGAATTTGCTGTTGACTCATTATCTGAATCTGAGACTGCTGTTGTTTCTGCTGGAAATCCAAACCTGCCATTAATTTACTATAGCACAAAAAAGTATTTACTGATACACTCTTTTTTATGAAAAGTTTTACAGAGTTTGGTATAAAAGTTCCGGAAATTTTACTTCCTAAAAACAAGGATATGTCCGTTTGGAGTGTCATTGCCTGTGATCAGTATACACAGGACGTTTCGTACTGGAAACGAGCAGCAGATTGTGCAGGCAACAATCCTTCTACTTTAAACCTTATACTTCCAGAAGTATATCTTGAAAGCCCTGATAGAACAGAGCGTATTAAAAATATCCGCACGACTATGAATGATTATCTTTCAGGCGGTATTTTTGATGATGCAAAAGAAGAATTCATTTATATAGAAAGAAAAACTGGTTACGGAAGAATACGCAAAGGTCTTGTTGTTGCCGTAGATCTTGATTCTTACGAATGGAAGCCTATGTCAAAGGCTCTTATACGTGCAACAGAAGCAACAATTGAAAGCCGCATTCCTCCACGCAAGGAAATACGAAAGAATGCACCTATAGAAAGCCCTCACATCATGCTTCTTGTAAATGATCCACAGCATTCCCTGGTTGAAAAGGCAGGAGAACTGGCTAAGAAAAACACACCAGTATATGACAGCGACCTTATGCTTAATGCAGGTCACATAACAGGTTGGGCGGTTTCTTCAGAAAAGGAACTTGATTCTGTTCATGCCGCTTTGGATGCATTAAAAAAAGCAAACACTGCACCAGATGGAAGCTCATTCCTTTTTGCAGTAGGCGATGGAAACCATTCCCTTGCAACCGCAAAAGCAGTCTGGGATGAATACAAAGCAGAAACAGGACTTACAGACTCCCCTGTACGATACGCACTTGTAGAAATTGTAAACATTTATGATGAAGGTTTGACATTTGAACCTATTCACCGTGTTCTGTTTGGAATTGATGCAGATGCAATTACTTCTTATGTCCAGAGCAAACTTGGCGGTACTTTGACAGAATGTGCAACAGCAAAAGATCTTGAAGATAAAGTAAAAAATTCTTCGGCTTCCTTCGGTTTTGTATCAAAGGCAGAAAACGGAAAAGACAAATTCATTCTTCTTGAAACACCTGTAAAGGAACTTGCCGTAAGCAGACTGCAGCCAGTTCTTGATGAATACATAGCATCATTAAAGAATGCAGATGCAGTTTCAATTGACTACATTCATGGCAGTGATGAAGTGTTCCGCCTTGGTGCTCAAGACAGCAAAGAAAAACGTACCGTTTCAATTCTGCTGCCACCAGTAGCAAAAGATTCTTTCTTCGCTACAATAAACAGCAGGGGGCCTTTACCAAGAAAAAGTTTCAGCATGGGAGAAGCCAGCGAAAAGCGTTTCTACCTTGAATGTCGTAAACTGTTCGGTTAAAAAATTAATGGGAATGGGAAGCTAGAAACTACATTCGTAGTATAAAGGAATGCTCCATTCCCATTCAAATTCATCAGTATCTATTTCTATATAAGAAAAATCTGCACCTGCAGAAACAGTATGTCTATCCTTTGTAAACCAAAGTCTAGGATACAGTTCATACGCTACACGAGACAAATCTTCATCTTTAGTACTTAAAGCAGCATAATAAAATACACGAGGCTTAAATCCTAAATTTTCTATAATAGGAATATAAGTCTGCATTCCAAAATACAGAGGAATGTAATCACTTTCTACAGAACGTCCAGCTTCCCCTTCCAAATTAATCTGAACCTTTCCAATAGTAGCTTTTATGTTTAATGAAGCAAAATCTGCCTTGCCCACTTTATTATAATTAGACACTTTCTTAAAAGTACTGCTGGCAACATAAGGTTCTGCATTATCTGAATATGAAGCATATATAGACAACGCTTTTAACAAGCCGTTAAACTTTGGTGCCCACA
>CACXDK010000401.1 GCA_902766345.1 uncultured Spirochaetaceae bacterium
AAAAAAAGAAGAGTTAGATCTTAATATGCGGCTTAGAATGCATGAAAAATAAGGGCAATTGGGGTAGTAGTTTTAAATGTATTTGAATCAATTACAGTTTCTTCCAAAAGAAAAAGAAGAAATAATTTTAAAAAATGGCTATGAGCTGGTTACACCTGAGATGAAGGTAATTTTTGATCCTTATTTCCACAAAATGAACGAGCCGTGGTCATCTCCTTTGAGCTTTATGGCGATGATTGCCTGGCAAACGTCACTTACTTTTTATTATAAAATTCTTGGAAGTTATATAGCGTGCCTAGGTTGGGATGCCACTGATGGCATTATGACTATGTTGCCTTTTATTGGACATTATGAGAATGAAGCTATTGCTGAAGCCTTTAAGCTTTTAAAGGATGATTGCGATAGGATGGGATACAAGATTCATTTTACGGACATGCGTGAGTGGATGCGTTCATATTATGACGCAATTGATGGGACTAATTGGGAAAAACATGTAACAGAGGACATGAATGATTATGTTTACAGTGGTTACAGCTTTGAAAATTTTAAAGGGAAATCCGGACAGTATCTGAGACATTTTAAGCAAACCTATAATTATGAGGTCACCGAAATAGTTCCTAAAGATTTAGATACTATACGAGATTTTATAAGAGAAATATGGTGTTCAAAAACAGACTGTGACGATTGTAATTATGGTTGTCCGGTGAACTGCATTGAAAAAGTAGTGCCTAATTTAGAAAAACTTGGTGGTTTTGGAATTATAGTACGTATTGATGGAGAGATAGCAGGTTATTGCATTGGTTCAAAATGCTGTGATGTGTCACTAATTCATTTTCAGAATACGAAACCAGAGATTAAAGGAATCGGAATGTTTATGTATGAAGAATGCAGAAAACGATTTCTACAAGATGTAAATGAAATCAGCTTAGGCGAAGATATGGGTGTTCCCGGAATACGCACATTTAAAAGCAGGCTGGCTCCTCATAAATGGATTCCACGATTTGTTTACGATTTAGTATAGAAAAGGAAAATACATGAAAGAAAAAACTATATTTGGCAAAAAACTAAATATTGTTGTGGCAGTAGTCTTTTTACTGAGCTGTGGTCTCTTTTATGTTACCAGGAGCTATTTTGATGTAAATCCTACTAAAGAATTTCCACTTGTTGGAGGGCTTACAGCTTCTTATGACGAGGATGGTAACAAACTTATTGTGGACGAATCAGGTTTAAGACTTTTGAAGGTTAATTCTGAAAATGTTCTTGAATGGAAAAGGGAGTCATCTTCTGGTGAATTCGAAAGCCTGCAAAAGGTTGTTTCTTCAAATGGTAAAATTTATTTACTGGACGTTCAGACAGAGGAAGGTATTCGTTTAGCTGGTGAGTCAATTGTAGAATATGATACAAATGGTAAGTATCTAGGTACTACAGCAAAATATATTTATACTGAAATGACACTTCAAAATCATATCTTTGGCATGTCACCAGTTGAAAATGGAATTGTTTATCTTTATAAAGTAGAAAATGAATTTCGACTGATTAGCCCTGGAAAGGGAGAAAAAAGTTATCCACTTGAGAATGCTGGTGTGTTCTTAAGAAGCGGTAGCTATGACGAGAAAACAGATACAGTTTATTACTGTACCTTTACTGGAAATATCTTTAAATATGTGGATGGTGTAAATGATGAATTGTTATTTGCAGCTACTGAATATGATAAAAAAAGTATTCCTAATGAGATATGTTTTAATAACGGTGATTTATATGTAGCGGATATTGGCTTGCGAGATGTACTTATAGTCAATACAGATACAGGTAAGGTAGAGCGAATTGCAGAGGAAGGAGATATCCCTGAGAAGAAGATTGCCTACTGTTTAAATGCGGATCATGGACTTATTACAGTCGCACGTTATTACGTAAAAGAATATGTTGGAAATTATACATACAACTATTTAACATCCTGTGCTTTAGGTATAGAACATGTAATATTGGCAGTTATTTCAAAAGTTGCCATTGGAATATGTGGTATAGCTTTACTATACTTTGTTATTCTGATAGCTCATCTAGTATTAAGAGGCAATAATATTTATATTAAAGGGATTGTTGCCATCATACTGGCTACACTATTACTAACCGTTATAATCATTTCAGTTTTGATTCCACAGTTTCAGTCAAGGTTGATGGAATCATTCTTCTCAAGGGCACAGATGGCTAGTGATGTTATGGAGGAGTTAATTCCAAAAGATGCCTTTGTTAGAATTCGTGAAACTGATGATTTTATGAACGACGATTATAAGGCAATCAAGAGAGTAGGCACAAAAATATTCTTTAATGGGTCAGATAGCATGGATGATTTATACTGCTGTTTGTATCAAATAGTAGATGGTGTATTTGTAATGACCTATAGCTTGAAGGATAGTGTGGGTTCTATTTATCCTTACGATTGGGATTTGAATGGTTCTACTGAAGAGCTGGTGCTCACTACCAAAAAAGGCGTTAGATACCAAAGTAATGTAGATGCGGGTGGTGAGTATTTGTTTACTTACGATCCAATCTTTGATGATGAAGGAAATGCAATAGGAATTATCGAAGTTGGTAAAGATATGCAAAGCTATCGTGCTGAGATACGTAGCATGATTACTGATGCTGTCATCAACGTATTTGCAGTTGCCTTAGTACTGATTCTTACAATCATTGAAGCTATTTACTTTATTAAAGGTAGAAATGAATATTTAGAAAGAGCGGCAGCCAGTGCAACAGGCGGCGATATAGAATTGCCACCAGAGATTATGCGAATGGTATCTTTTTTGGTGTATTTTTTGCTTAATCTCCCTACAGCATTTTTACCTATATATGCCATGAGAATTGCAGAAGAAGGCGGTAGCCTAATTGCACCTGAAGTAATGGCAGCTATCCCTATTTCGGCAGGAGTAATAACAGGAGCAATTTTTTCAATACTCGGTGTTTCATTGATTGATAAACTGGGAGAGAAGAAGGCATTGTTTGTTAGCTCCATTCTGTTTACCTTAGGCTTTGTGCTTCGTATCATTCCTAATATTTGGATGCTGATATTAGGTAGTGCTGTACTTGGAATTGGATGGGGCGTAATACTTTTAAATGCTAGTTTACACATTTCGGAACTACCAGATGAGCAGAAGGATTTAGGATTTTCACAGTTTAATGTGGCTGCAATGAACGGCGTAAACTGTGGAGTTGTATTTGGTGGTTTTATGATAAATTGGGTGAATTATCAAATGGTATTCGTGATTTCAGCCCTTTTAAGCATACTCATGTTAATACTTACAGGAAAATACTTTATTAAAGAAAAGGTGATGGGTGCAACCACATCGAAAAAGGGGCTCAAGCAAATACGCAAAACCGTGGCATTTTTGCTCACCCCTCAGGCCTGGACAGTACTTTTGCTGATTGTAGCTCCTATAATGATATGCTCATATTTCATATATTACATGTATCCAATTATTGGTTCAGATTACGGATTATCTGATACATATGTAGGTTATTCTTATTTATTAAATGGTCTTTGCTTAATGGTTTTCGGT
>CACXDK010000402.1 GCA_902766345.1 uncultured Spirochaetaceae bacterium
AAATTCTGCAGGGCATTTATAAAGTCTTCAATCATTTTTTTACAACCTTGTGAATTATTTTTACATCAGACTGAATAAGCCCGTCTAAAATCTTTATGCACCGTCTGGCACTAGCCCCTACCCTAGGATCATGAGTAACAATAACAACCGTAGTTCCGCTTTTGTTTATCTCCCAGAACAGCTTCATTACAGCTTTCCCAGTTTCACTGTCCAATGCACCTGTAGGCTCATCTGCAAGAATAATTCTTGGTCTAGTCACCAAAGCCCTTGCAATAGCAACACGCTGTTTCTGGCCACCAGAAAGTTCATTCGGATAATGATTAATTCTTTCTGAAAGCCCGACTCTTTCAAGAGCCTCTTCAGCAAGAATTCTACGTTCTTTACGATCTATTCCTGCATAACGTAATGGGAGCATGACATTTTCAATAACAGTCATAGACGCAATTAAAAAGTACTGTTGAAACACAAAGCCTACCGTCTGATTTCTAAGAACTGCAAGTTCCTTTTCATTCATAAGGGCTGTTTCTTTCCCATTAATCTTTACAATTCCTTCAGAAGGACGATCAAGACAGCCTATCATATTCATGCATGTAGACTTTCCAGAACCAGAAGGTCCCATAATACTTACAAAATCGCCCTGATATATAGTAAAAGAAATATCTTTTAATGCAAACACCTGAGAATCTCCCATGCTGTATGTTTTTTTTACATGCTGCATGGAAATAACTGCAACTTCAGCCATAACCGACTCCATAATTACATTCTTGGAGGAGGTCCTCCAGCCCCACTTCTAGAACCAGTTCCCTTACTACTAGTAAAGCCACCACGCTGTCTGTTCCACCCCGAAGCCATAGGTTCACTCTGAGCTTTTAGGATTTCTCCCCCAGACAAGCCGCTTGTAATTTTAACATATTCACTTCCATAAGGCTCTACCGTAACAAATATTTTCTGGCCCGTCTGAGCAAGCTCTACAAAAGCCTGCTTGTTTTCTCGCCCCACAGCATAGCGTTCTACCAAAAGATAATTTTCATCAGGAGAAATTTTTATTTTTCCAGAAAAAGAAAAGTTTGGAAGAATAGTTTCAGGATACTCATCAATACGCACTCTAGCCTTTACAACCGTAGCACCGCGGCTAGTCACTTCTCCAATTGCAGGCCAGCTTACAACATAACCATGAACAGTATCTTCACAGGCAGAAAATTTAAAATCAACAGTCTGACCTTCTTTTAATTTAGAAACATCAGTTTCTGCAACTTCAACATCCGCAACAAGATACGATATATCAACCAAAGTTCCAATAGAATCTTTTGCTTCAAGAGAGTCCCCTGCAGCAACACTCAATTCCGCAATAATACCATCAAAAGTAGCAGTAACTTTTCGCTCTGTAATTTTCTGCAATAAAGCTTCCCGTTGAGTTTCCATTAACGAATAAGCTTTTTTCGAACCTGAAATTTTAGTACTCATCATGTCATAGTCATGTTTTGCAAGATTATATTTTTCAGTACTATCATCCATTTGTAGAATTACATCACCCTTTTTAACATAGTCCCCCTGCTTTACAAAAACATCAATTACAGTACCCGATGACAAAGCTTGAAGAGTCTGCTTTTGTGCTGCCGAAACTACACCCGAAATCTCTATTACATTTTCATAAGTTTCAGATCTTACTTTATATGTGACATCAGTTTTCTTTGAAGTAAATTTCGTTAAGAACTTTTTTGAAAGAATAAGACCACAACATATCACAGTTATAATCACAAGAATAATAATAAAAACAGACACGCCTTTTGAAGATTTTTTATTACTGCCCATCATTAACCTCAGTTTTCATTTCCGCATCCCTACAGAATAAAAGAGCTGTTTCTTCATTATACAGAATAATATCTATTGCAGTAACCAGCTGCTTAATTCTATAAGTTTCTTTATTTACTTTTGCACTCATATATTCTGTCTGAGTAATGAATCCCTGCTTATAATATTGAGCAAGATCACGTTCCTGATCAGAATAAAGAGTGTACATATATTCATTATTTTTCTTTGTCCACAATAAATCATCTAATGCAGTCTGCTGTGAAATTACAACAGTGTCGTATTTTTTTTCAGCCGACAGAACAGAAATGTTTTCCTGTTCAATTTCAAGTTTTTCCTGTGCCTCAGAAATTTTTGCAAGCCTGAACGGATTTGGCGAAAAAGACAATCCCAGTCTATATGTAGGATCATGATTTGTACTGTCTACAGGAACAGAAACACCAGAATTTACAGAAAGTCCCGTATCATGAAGTTTTAAAGTTGCCCCAGCATCTACCGTATCAGAATTATTAAGCGTAGAAGTATTTTTAAAGGTGTAACCAGCATTTGCAGAAAGAGTTACATTTGTATCGGCAGCACGGGCAAGACCATTAATTTTTTGAGTCCACAAGGCACTTTCTATTTCCGTATAATTCTTTTTATTATAATCAAGAACATCAACAGCCTTAACTTCTGGAATTACAGACGGCAAAAAGGAAAGTGCATTTTTTCCAGTGTATTCAATGCCACACTTACTGGCAAATATCTTTGTATTGCGTTCAAGTTCCCTGCGTTTACTTTCTACAGTGCGCCAGTCAGAAATAACTTTCATATTTGCCGAACGGTATTTAGGTGAAGTCGTTTCGTATTCAAGAGCCTTTACTTCTTCAAAATCAAGAGTATCATCATACAGATTTTTTTCTGCACTGCTTATTTCAGAAGCAGTGTTATATAAAGATTTCAGGCTTGTATAAAATTCTTTTTCAGCAGAAAGATATCCGTTCTGAAGTTTCCGCTTTGCTTCAAGAACACTACGTTCCGATTTTAGCAGTGTAACATTACGCTGTTTTACAACACCAGAATACAAATCAATTCCTGCGGAAAGAGAAGTATCTGTATAGGTATCGGTAAACTCATTATCATCAATTCTAACAGAAGAAGACACGGAAAAAGAAAAGTTTTTTGCCTGAGGAACAGCAATGCTTGCAGAAGGAGAAAATCGTGCAGTAGCATCAGAACCAGTATTTATTGTAATTGTTCCAGTTTCTATCTTAAAAGAAAAACCGTTGGAAATCTTTGCAGCACTGTATTCAAGAATTTTCTTGCTGGCTTCTGCTGAAAGATTTTTTAATGTCAAATCATGCTGCAAATATCCTTCCAAAAGAGTCTGAACAGTAACTTGCTGCTGAGAAGCTTCTTGTGCATAACCTTTATATAATGACACACATATACATACAGCTATGAAAAGACACTTTTTTACTCTCATGATTTTTATACTATAGTATTTTAGCAAATCTGTGCTATAACTTTTTGTTTTTTTTCGCGTATTTTTCAGCATATAACACATAATTCTGCCAGTCATCACAATCCTTTTCGTGAATTCCGTCCTGAATGCTCATTCCACTTCGTTTTACAGAATCCCTTTTTCCACTCACCAAAGGATGCCATTCTTCAAGAGTTTTTCCTTCATGTAAAAGACGGTATGCACAGGTATCTGGAAGCCAGTCACATTCTTCAAGATTTTCCTTTGTAAGCTTTTCGCAGTCAGGGCATATTTTGAATCTATCCTCATAAACAGAACATCTATTAGTCTTTAGATTTAAAAAATCGCATGCAACCTTTGTA
>CACXDK010000403.1 GCA_902766345.1 uncultured Spirochaetaceae bacterium
GAACTTTGGTACAGTAAATGTAGACGGAAAAGATTTACCGCTTACTCACAGTACCTGGACAAACTTCATGGAAAATCCTGACAGGAATATCCGTAAAGAAGCTTACAACAAGTTCTATGATACTTTTGAATCGCATGCAAATACACTTGCTTCACTGTATGCAGGTTCTGTTGCAAATGATATTTTCCGCTCACGTGCAAGAGGATACAAATCTTCTTTGGAAGCTGCTCTTTATGGCGACAAAGTGCCTGTAACGGTTTATCACAATCTGGTAAATACAGTGCATGAAAATCTTGAGCCGCTTCACCGATTTTATTCATTACGCAAGAAAGTGCTTGGTGTAGAAGAACTGCGTCATTATGATGTTTATGTTCCATTGGTTAAGTCTGTAAAAACCCACACAACTTATGAGGAATCTGTAGAAATAATCAGAAACGCTCTTGCTGTTCTTGGAAATGAATATACAGACACTCTTTGTAACGGACTTTTGAATGGCTGGGCAGACCGCTATGAAAACAAAGGCAAGCACTCAGGAGCATTTTCTTCTGGCGCATACAAGGGATATCCATACATTCTTTTGAACTACAAAGACGATTCCATCCGCGATGTATACACAATGGCTCATGAGGGCGGACATTCAATGCATTCCTGGTACAGCGTTCATAATAATCCATTCATGAGCTATGATTATACAATCTTTGAAGCAGAAGTTGCTTCTACTTTCAATGAAGAGCTTGTCTTTGAGTACATGCTTAAAAACGCCAAGGGAAAAGGCGACAAAGCTTTGGTAACATATTTGCTTTCAATGAGAGCTTCGGACATTCTTGCAACCCTGTACCGTCAGACTATGTTTGCAGAATTTGAGCTTACTGCCCATGAAAACGCAGAAAAAGGAATTCCTCTTACAACTGACAGTCTGCGTGAAATTTACAGAAAGCTGCTTGAACTTTACTTTGGCAGTGAAATGCATTTTGAAAAGACGAGCGACCTTGAAGGATTACGCATTCCTCATTTCTACAATGCATTCTATGTATATAAGTATGCAACAGGCATTTCTGCTTCTCTTGCTCTTGCAAAACGTGTTGTTTCTGGCGGTAAGCAGGAATTGAACGACTACTTTACCTTCTTGAAGAGTGGAGGCTCACGCTACCCTATAGAAAGCCTTAAAGTTGCAGGTGTAGACATGGAACAGACAGAACCTGTTTTGTCGGCACTAAATACGTTCAAAACTCTGGTTGACCAGCTTGAAAAGGAGCTTGCATAAAAAATTCTTTATGAATTTAATGAATTTGCATAAAAAGCCCTTGAATTTACTTGTATTTTTCAAGTAAAATTATGGCATGTTTCGGCATCTCCGAAGCAAAGGATGGTGAAATTAATAATGGCAACAATCGTTGTAGACGATTCTGAGAACCTTGAAAGAGCAATCAAACGTTTTAAGCGTATGGTTGAAAAAGAAGGTATTGTTCGCGAATTCAAAAAGCGTGAGTACTTTGTAAAGCCTTCTACAACTCTTCACCAGAAGAAAACAACTTTGGAGCGCAAGCTTTTGAACAAAAAGCGTAAGCCAGAGAAAAAAGATTACTAATTCTTCGATTTGATTAGTAAACGAATACAGCCCGATTTTCATCGGGCTGTTTTTTTTATCTTAAAAAGTTTGTTTTATTGTTAAATCATGTTGTCTATCTGAGGAATTTATATTTCTCCGCCCCAAGGAATGCCGAAAGCCTTGCATAAAGCGGCATATTCTTTTTCATCCTCAGAAGAACGGCATTTTGTTACAAAAAAGCTACAGTCTTTCAAGGAACTGCCAGAAGCTACATTTTGAACAGGCTCAGATGCATTTTCTGCAAGTTCTTTTTGAATTTTAATAGCCTGATTTGCAACACCATCTCTACTGTCAACAATCATTACATTATTGCCAGCAGCTTCGGCAATATCTGAAGCCATGTGTGTAAAATGAGTGCATCCCAAAATGATTGTATCGCATCCATTTGAAACAAAGTAATCAACCGAAGGCTTAACAGCTGCAAGACGTTCTTCTTTTGAAGCGGTAAAAAGCGAATGTTCTATAAAAGAAATTAAATCTGGCTCTCC
>CACXDK010000404.1 GCA_902766345.1 uncultured Spirochaetaceae bacterium
AAATTTGAAGGCGGCATCAGCAAGTTCTATGCTGGAAAAGAAGATGAAGTCTGTTCAAAGCTTGGTGCAGAAAAGAATGACCTTCTTTTGTTTGTAAGCGATGAAAAATGGCAGGTTGCATGTGTTGCACTTGGTGCAGTACGTAAACAGCTTGGTAAAGATTTGAATCTTTACAATCCAAAAGATGAATTCCACTTTGCATGGATTATTGACTTTCCATATTTTGCATGGAATGAAGAAGAAAATCACTGGGAAACAGAACATCACATGTTTACCCTTCCTCAGAAAAAATACTGGGATACATTGGAATCTGATCCAGGTAGCGTAAAGGGCGACCTTTATGACCTTGTATTAAACGGATATGAATTGGCTTCTGGTTCTATGCGTATTAATGATCCTGCTTTGCAGCAGAGAATCTTTAAGATTGTAGGTTACTCTAATGAGCGTGCAGAAAAGGCATTCGGCTTCTTGGTTCAGGCATTTAAGTTTGGCGCTCCTCCTCATGGTGGCATTGCTCCTGGACTTGACCGTCTTGTAATGCTTATGCGTCATGAAGAATCTATTCATGAGGTAATTGCATTCCCTAAGAATAATCTTGCTGCAAGCCCAATGGATGACTGTCCAAGCTTTGTAGATGATCAGCAGTTGAAAGACTTGCATATTGTCTGCACGGAAAAAGAAGCTTAAGACCTGTTGCTGTAATGAAGCATATTTGGCTGGAAAAAGAGAATATATACCGTAGCATTGCAGATTTTATATTTGGCATTGTCATGGGCATGATGGCAGCATTATGCCTGTGCATTGGCAATAATATTATGTTGTTTGCATTGTTTTTAGTGTTTGCGGTATTATTGTTTTTTTCCGGCTTAATGGAATTTAAAACTGATATTGCATATAACAATGAACGCATGAATGTGCGTAATGTGTTTTCTTTTTATTCTATTGCATTTAAAGACGTCCGTAAAATAGAACGGATATATATTCGTACTCTGCGTACTGGGCACTGGCGCTGGTATGTTGTTACTGATAATGAAAGAATGTCCGTGCCTTTTCCTAACTCAATTGAAAATGAAGCCCTTCATGATTTGTTTGAAAACATGAAGGCTGCAAATCCTGACATAAAATGGAGCATTCCTGTATGAAATTAAATATATGGCGTTTAAGTTTTCCTGCGTTGTTTTTTGTTTTGGTTTTATTGTCTGGCTGCAAAAAGCCTGCTGTAGAACCCCGCATGGAAGAAGTCATAGGTACAGTTTGCTCCGTTAATGCTTTTAAAGATGGCACGGAAGAATTATATGACTGCATCTTTACTCGCCTAAGGGAAATTGATTCTTTGTTTAATGTAAACCGGGCAGATTCCCTTATTACAAAAGTTAATGAAGCTGCTGGTAAAAACGCTGTTACTGTTAATTCTGATTTTCTTTTTGTATTGAATACGGCTTTGCATTATGCAGAACTTTCGGATGGTGCTTTTGACCCTACAATCGGGCCGTTGGTAAAGTTGTGGGGCATTAATACAGACCATGCGAGAGTTCCGTCTGAAAAAGAAATTACTGATGTTCTTAAATTTGTTGATTGGAAAAATGTTGTTGTAGAAGAAGCTGGACAGAGTTCAGTTTTTTTAACACAACAAGGCATGTCGCTCGATTTAGGCGGAATTGCAAAAGGCTTTGCGGCAGATGAAATTACAAACATTCTGAAACGTTTTAAAGTAAAACGAGCGATTGTAGATTTAGGTGGCAACATTTGTGTTTTTGGTAAAAAAGGAAAAGGCGAGGTGTGGAATATTGGAATAAAAAATCCGTTTGATTCTCAAAGAGCACCAGCCCTTGTGCTTTCACAGGATGATAGTGCAACTGTTGTTACAAGTGGTGTTTATGAACGTTTCTTTGAAAAAGACGGTGTACGCTATCATCATATTTTTGATGTAAAAACTGGGAAACCTGCACAGCGAGACTGGA
Source organism: uncultured Spirochaetaceae bacterium (assembly GCA_902766345.1). The sequence goes on from CACXDK010000404.1 coordinate 1,962, forward strand.
GCAGTGTAACTATTGTAGCTCCATCAACTCATTCTGTAGATGCAGACGCATTAAGTACAATTGGTTTTATTGTGGGCTTTGAAAAATTTTCTCAGATTATTGATGTTCCCGTCATATTCATAAACAATGAC
>CACXDK010000405.1 GCA_902766345.1 uncultured Spirochaetaceae bacterium
CTCAAAATAGTAATAAGGTTGCGTTTAAGGGAAAGTTTTTCAATACCCATTATTTCAAGGTTAGGAATAACCCAGTCTACTGTTTTTCGAGGAAGACTTATGCTTAAACCAATGACGTTTTCAATCATAAGGGCAATTGTTGAAAGACCCAGGAAGTGCAGGAATCTCTTTCTAGGAAAGTCCGGCCAGCCTGTCATTATTGCAGGTCCTTCTGTTTCTGGCAGGTAAGCTTCGTACAAGTCTCCCTTTTTAGAAGTATCCAAAGGACTTAGTCCTTCAAGAATAAAATACATGTGACGGATTGCACATTCACGTGCAAAATCGTAGCGCTGATATTTTTCAAGCCCCTTAATGACCATGAAGTTGAAAGTAGGGAATACGGAACCGTTAAATCCTTCTCCGTTTTTGCTGAACTTCGGATGATCTTTACTTAAAGTAGGGAACGGATGCTCTGTTCCGAAAGTTTCCGGGTTGCTCAAGTGTGAAATAAGAATTTCAGCTCTGTCAGCATTCGGCAACTCTGCAAGCAGTGGCCAGAATCCTGCAATGGTCTTGTGAGGAAGTCTTTTTTCTTCACTGTCAAGATCATGGTAAAATCCTGTTTCGGAATCCCACATGAGACTGTTAATTCTTGTTTTAAGGCTGAAATACAGCTTTTTATACTGAAAACTTAAGTCTTTGTCGTTCAGAATGTCGCCCAAAGCAGACATGTGAGCCGCATTTATGGCAATGCAGCTGTTAAAGTCTACAGGGTAGTAGGTTCCGTCGCGTGGAGAATTTAACATTGTAGAAGCCTGATGCGGAACAGCATAAAGACCGTTCTGTTTTTTAAAGGTAGTGTCAATCCAGTTCATGAATTTACAAAGCGTAGGCATAACTTCTTTTATGCGGCGCTTGTTGGCACTTTTGTGATACAGATTGTATTCTGCCCAGGCAAAAAGTGGCAGACCTATTCCTTCAGGATTCGTCTCGTCTAAAATTGGCTGGTTTGTTGTTGCATCATATTTCCAGCGGATAGCACCGTTTTCTTCCTGTCTTTCATAGAAATAGTCAATATTTTTGTTTGCCGGATAGTTGCGGTTTGAATATACGAGAAAGAAAGATGAAAAAATGGATTCTGACTGATCCAGGATATATTTTCCATTTACAGGATAAATAAAATATCCGTCAGCGGAAAGTTCTCCTGTCTTTGGCTCTATCCAGTAATCGGAAAGCCAGTTCCATGTTTTGTTATAAATGTCAACAAAATCCTGATCATAAAAGTGGATTTTGGGAAAATCGTGCTTGTTCACAATTGCTCCTGCAAGAAATATAACTTTTTTTTGAAAAAAAGCAGTTGGTTTAGCATATATTATATCATAAATAAAAAAAAAAACGGTATAATTTCGTGAAAATTTATTGACTTTAAAGATGGTTTAATATGTATCAGACCCGTGTTTATCTGGAAGTACGTGTTCTTTTATCGGCAGTACCTGGTGTTTTCATTGAAGTTGAATTAAATGATGGAAAAAAAGGCATTTTAAATGCCAAGGCAGATTTTTTACGCAGAAACAATTCTCCAATTCAGCTGGCAAAAGTTGATATTCAGCCTTCTGCATTGCATAAAGTTGCTTTGTTTGTAAATGCAGTTGGCGGTACCATGCTTAAAACTGGCAAACTGGAGCATTTGACAGGTGCCTTGCCGGAACCTCCTGATGATAAGAATTTTACAGGATTTTCAGTACTTGTTGCCGAAGGTGGCAAACTGGACATCATGTATCACCAGAAGCAAAAGACTATTAATATAGAAGAAATTCGCATAGAAGAAGACCGTGGCAAGCTTACAAGAACTGCCGGCAAAAAAGCCAAGATGGACTGGACCTTTGCTGGCTGCCCTGTAATGCGAATCCGCACATCAAGCGTGTTTGAACTTGGTGGAGAAGCCGAAGTGTTCCTGCAGGAACTTAACACCCTGTTGGCATATCTGCGCCTTACTACTGGCGATGTTCAGGACAGCGGTGTAAGGTGTAATGCCTACGTTGCAATGAGCGAATACCCTGAAGAACCTGTGTACACAGTAAAACTCCGCAATTTAAATTCGTTTAACTTTGTACGCAAGGCAATAGACAGCGAACTTTCACGTCAGGAATCTGTACTTTCTTCTGGCAGTAAAGTTTCTGCAGAAAGCCGACTGTGGAATGAACAGCTTAATACAACTGAATTCTGGCAGCCTAGAGAAATGGGCGTTCTTCGTTTTGCAAGCGTAAATCCACCTCTTGATGTAAACATTGCAAATGCCGTTGCCTTTGAAACTTCTGAGGTTGAACTTCCAGAAAAACGCCGTCTGCGTTTCCGTTCCGATTATGGACTTTCCCGCCTTAGGACCGTTTTTCTTTGTGCCGAAAAAGACAGAGCCGATTATTTTGAATCTGCCGTAGAGCATGGAGCACCTGCAATGCTTGCTGCACACTGGCTTGCAAGCGAAGTAATGAAAATCCTTAACAGAACGGGAAAATCAATTAAACAGTGCAAGCTTACTGCTGAAAAATTTGCACGTGTTCTTGTTTTGCTTAATGAAGGCAAAATTCACAGTGGCATGGCAAAAGACATTATGCAGGCAGTTGCCGCCGATGGAAGCGATGTTGATGATGTCATAAAAAAGCAGGGAATGATGCTTCTTTCTACAAAAGAAGAACTTGAACCTATAATCGATGGCATTCTTGCAGAACATCCTAAGAGTGTGTCTTCATTAAAAGAAGGCAATATGGCTCCTCTTGAATTCCTGACTGGCTGTGTCATGAAAAAGACAGAAGGCAAAGCTGTTCCTACAATTGTAAAGACACTCTTAAAAGAAAAGCTTTCAATAAGCATTGTTTACGTGTTGACAATGGGTGGCTCTATTACTGCCGAAAAACATGATGACGGAACCGTTGTTGCAGGAAGCTCCGAAAGCATTAAGCCTTTGCTTGATGCAGATAACGGACAGTTTCCAGTACAGGTTGTTTCTGTTTGCGACATGCTTAGCGAAGAAACAGAACCAAAGGATTGGGCAAAACTCATAGCCGTAATAAAGGAAAAGATTGAAAGCGGAACTGCAAACGGCATTGTTGTAACACACGGAACGGACACACTTTCTTACACTGCATCATTACTGTTCTGGCTGTTTTCTTCTGCGGATGTGCCTGTTGTTCTTACAGCTTCTTCAGGAATGTCTGGTACAGAGGCTCGTTCAAACCTTAACCTTGCAATAAAAACTGCACGTGAGCGTAAAAGTGGAGTGTGTGTTGTTTACGGTAATAAAATTCTTCCTGCATTGAATTTAAAATATGTAAGCAATGATGCAGACGGATTTATCAATTGGAACATGAAAAAGCCTGTGTTTGAAGCAAGTACTGTTTTAAGCCTTCAGTTTATGTCGGTGTCTTTGCCTGAAACAGAAATAATGAGTTCTATACTCAACGAAGCTGCAGAAAGTCTTGCTGTCATTAAGCTGTATCCTGGACTGCTTATGAACAAGCTTGAAAATATGATTAATGATGAGTCTTCTGTAGACACTGTGATATTGGAACTGTATTCTTCTGGAACGGGAAACATGAAGAACAGTGACTATTCATTAAAGACTTTCTTAACAAAAGGACGTCAGCATGGGGTTACCTTCTGTTGTACATCACAGCAGGAAAGCTTTGTTGATTTTTCTGAATATTCAACCAGTGCTCAGCTATGGCAGGCGGGAGCTGTACCATTTGGCAATCTGACAACTGAATCTGTTATAACATTGTATTTTGCCGCTTCTTTGATTGCCGATAATCATAAAGAATTAGACGAAATTATGGAAAGTGCCATTGAACTGCTGTAATCCGTAATTTTTTTTATTGATATGTGTTATTAATTTAGTAAGTTATAAATAATATAGTGGGGATTTATGGGAAAAATTAGAATTATTGCTGCATTATTTTTATGTGGAACTGTTGCTTTTGCTGCTGGAAGACGAACTGTTGCACCTGTGAATACAACACAGGAAGTTGCACCAGCTTCTTTTTCTAAGAATGATTTTATAATAAAACTCCAGCAGACCCTTGCAACTGGCGATGTAAAACAGGCTCTTGCTTTGTATGACGAAGTTCCAGAAAATTTTGCAAATGATACAGATCTTCTTGTGTTAAAAGCTTCTCTTCTTATAAGCGATAATCAGCTGAATAATGCAAAGGCAATCTGTGTTGATTTAAATCAGAAAAATCCATCTGATGCAACAGTTATTGAACTGCTTGCTTACATTGCAAAACTTCAAGGTGACAGCGGAAATCAGAACAAATATCTTAAAATGCTGCTTGCTCAGGATCAGTACAATGTAACTGCAAATGTAGAACTTGCTCAGGGCATGTTTGAAAATAAAAATTATCAGCAGGCACGCCTTTATTATAAGAAAGCTCTTGTTCGTGACCCTAATAATGAAGAAGTTCTTTTTGGTCTTGGACAGACTGATTATTTTTTAGGAAGTAAAGATCCTTCTAAAGATAAGGAATCGGAAGAAACTTTTAAGAAGATTCTTGAAAACAATCCTAAATATGCACCTGCCTATTCATATTTGGGCAAACTTGCCGCAGCTGACTATCGTTATAAAAAAGCTAGCGATTATGTAAAGCAGGCAATTGAGCTTGATTCTACAAACTATAATTATTTTATTGATTATGGCATGTACGAAAGCAATCTTGGTCACTATGAAGAAGCAATCAAAGCCTGGTCTGATGCAATAGCCATTCAGCCTCAATATTTCCTTGCCTATGCATACCGTGCAGGCATTTATGATGAGCAAAATCAAATAGAAAAAGCTGTAGCTGATTATAAGAGTGTTGTGGCTTATAATCCTAATTATTATTTTGCCTATGAAAGCCTTGGTATTCTTTCTTTAAAGAGTGGTGACTGGACAACCGCAAGGGAATCTTTTGAAAAATGCTTTGAAATGGACAAAACTGGAAACATTTCATATCCACTTATGATTACATATTGCTATTATAAGGAAGGAAACAAGCTTAAGGCAAAAAGTTTTAGCGATAAAGTGCTTAGAAAGCTTGACCGCAACTCAATTGACTATGCAATGCTCCGCGTTTGGCATGATGAATCTGGCGAAATGCCGTTGCCTCAAAAAATTGCAGCTTTGGACAATGCAAGCAAAAAAGGCAAGATGTATTTTTATTTGGGATTATA
>CACXDK010000406.1 GCA_902766345.1 uncultured Spirochaetaceae bacterium
CCGTGTAAGGAATAAGAAAGAAAATATTTACTGTTATAGTGAAGATGAAAGAGATAAAGCAATAAAAAAACTGGGAGCAAGTGCAGAAACTTCTCGATTTAAAGGTTTGGGAGAAATAAATCCTAGTGAATTTAAGCAATTTATTGACCCTGCAACTATGCATCTGACTCCAGTTGAAATTAGTCAGTTAAAAGTTATTCCACAGCTTTTAGCTTTTTATATGGGTAAGAACACACCTGAGCGCAGGCAGTTTATTGAAAAACATCTGCTTTCTAATGCAGATATAGACGCATAATTTTATACTCACAACTTAGGAACTAGAATGGCATTTGTTAAAAACTTATTTGATAAAAACTTTATAGAATATGCAAGCTATGTAATCCGAGACAGAGCAATTCCTGATTTGGAAGATGGTCTGAAACCTGTTCAGAGACGTATTATGCACACTCTGTTTAAAATGGATGATGGACGTTTTCAGAAGGTTGCAAATGTTGTTGGTGAGTGTATGAAATATCATCCTCACGGTGATGCTTCTATTGGGGCTGCTCTTGTTGTTCTTGCGAATAAGGGGATTTTCATTGAACGACAGGGAAACTTTGGAAACATGTTTACTGGAGATGAAGCCTCTGCTTCCCGTTACATTGAATGTCGTGTTCGTCCTGTTGCCAAAGATTTTCTTGTTACAAATCCTGAAGTCACTCATTATATTCCGAATTATGATGGTCGTAGTACAGAGCCTGAAGTTTACAGGGCAAAAATACCAGTTGTTCTTATAATTGGAGCAGAAGGAATTGCCGTTGGAATGAGTACTAAGATTCTGCCTTATAATTTAAAAGAAGTTCTTGAGGCAGAAATAAAAGCTCTTAAAGGTGAAGATTTTCAGATTTATCCAGATGTTATTACTGGAGGTCTTATTGATGTCAGTAATTATAATGACGGCAATGGTAAGATAGTTTCTCGTGCTAAACTAGATTTAAGCGATGAAAAGAAAATTGTAATTACGGAACTTCCATTAGATACAAATGCCAGGGAACTTAAAAATTCTATAGATGAAGCATTTAAATCTGGAAAGTTAAAAATAAGTTCAATAAATGATTTTACAACAGATCATTGTCATATAGAAATTAAGTTGCCGCGCGGGGTATATGCTTCGGAAGTTGAAAAAGCCTTGTATGCTTATACAGACTGCGAAAAATCAATTTCCTGCCAGATGCTTGTAATAAAAGACAATATGCCTGTGGCTATGACTGCTACAGAGATTATAAAGTATTATGCAAAAAAATTAACAAGCATAATAAAAGATGAGCTTGAATTTGAAAAAAGGCGGCTTACAGAAGAACTTCATTTAAGAACGTTAGAGAGAATATTTATTGAAGAAAGAATCTATAAAAAAATAGAGCAGATGAAAACTGCGGAAGATGTAAATAAGGCTGTAAAAAAGGGGTTCGTTCCATTTAAGGCAGAACTTATTCGCGAAATTTCAGATGAAGATGTTGAACGTTTACTGAAAATTCCAATCCGCAGAATTTCTTTGTTTGATATAAATAAAAATAAAGAACAGGTATCTGCAATAAACAAGCAGCTTAAAGATATAAATAAAAAATTAAAGCATCTTACAGATTGTGCAATTGACTATCTTTCCGACATGCTTAAGAAATTTGCACCAGAAGAGCTTGTTCGTCATACTAAGATTTCTAAATTTTCAGCTGTTGATGTTAAGCAGGTTGTTAAAAGAGACAGTCCTTTGCGTTATGATGATAAAGGCTATTTGGGTACTGGTGTGAATGGAGGTTCTGAAATTCTGAAAGTTACTCCTTTTGACCGTATTTTCTTTATTAGACATAGTGGAATTTATACGGTTTGTGATGTACCTGAAAAACTTTTTGTAGATACAGGAATGTGGTATTGTAATTATGCAGATAAAGATATCATTTCATCTACATTGTTTACTGTGATTTATCGCGATCCAAAAACAAAGTTCTGCTACATTAAAAGATTCCGTGTTTCTGGTTGGATAATGAACCGCGATTACATGATTGCTCCTGATGGAATGGAAGTTCTTCATGTTGATACAAGGCAGTCTTTTACATTTACCTTGAAATATGAGAAAAAGCCTAGAATAAAAATTGTAAAAGAAGATTTTGATGCAAAAGATTTTGAAGAAAAGGGATTAAAGACTAACGGGGTAAGACTTTCTTCAAGAGAAGTTGTTGAAATAAAAGTGGAGGATGCTGATAGTCAGCAAAAGCTCTTGAATATATGATAAAACCTGATTATAAGTTCATGCATGTGATTCTAAATCAATGTTTGCGATTAAGTGGCGGAAAGGCTATGTTTTCTGTCTTTCTTTATTCCTTTATACAGTTTATTGTAATGGGAATTGCTGTCGCACCTGTTTCATCTCCATTAGGAAATTCTATTTATGCAGTTCTGCTATCATTACTTCTTCTGTTTGTAATGAATGTCTGTTCTGAAGTATCTTTGTTTGGACTATACATAATAATGTCTAGACTTGTAGAGAAAAAGTTTGTCACCATAGGTTTTTTATTTTTTGGATTTAGAAGAGATCGAAAAAGAATTTTTGGAACTGGCATTGCATTTACTTCTATATATTCTATTTTGGCTGTCATTGCCGTATTTATATATTACATTTTTAAAGACAACCTTTCTGGACTTGTTGAAAAGCTTGGTGGCGCACAGGCAATTCCATTTGCAGCACTCATTCTTATTGTTGTTGGTGTAATAATAACAATCCCGTTTTCTTTTGTCCGTCTTGTACTTTATAATGATAGGAATTCTGGAGTTTTTAGAGCATTTATAAAGAGTGCTTCTTTAATGAAAGGTAACTTGCTTAGATTTGTTGGCTTTGTTTTTTATTCTTGTGGTTTTCATCTTATCCAGGCTCTCGTAATCCAGATGTTTCTTATGTTTGCTTCTTCTTCTCAGAGCGAGAGTGGCTCTTATCAGTTGTTGACAACATTTCTTAGTATTGCTGCTATAATAGCACAATACAAAGCTCTTACCCGATATTTTTTATCTGTAACAATTTATTATTATTCCCTTTTAGGAGTAATTCATCCTCATAAGTCAGACGAAACTCAGTCTCAAGAACCTTTGCAAAAACAGGAATTGACCGATGAACGTCTTGACTGAACCTGCGGTTGCAGAACTGTCTGTAAAAAATTCTCGCTTTATTGCAGAAGTATTTCCTGTATCATCTCAGGCAGAAGCCCGTGAAAAACTTCATCTTATAAAACAGCAGTATAAAGATGCTACTCATGTAGTTCATGCTTTTATAGCAGGATTAAAAGCTGAAACTAGTGGAATGAGTGATGATGGGGAACCTTCTGGTACTGCTGGAAGACCTGTATTGGATGTTCTTAAAGGCAGTGGCATAACCAATATCCTTCTTACTGTAACTCGCTATTTTGGAGGTACTTTATTAGGGACTGGAGGTTTGGTTCATGCTTATTCTGATGCTGCGAAACAGGTCCTTGCAATTTGTAAGAATGAACCGTATGTAGAAAAAAGTAAAATATCATTTTCTGCAGATTATTCTTTATATGAAGTAATAAAGCGAAAATGCGAAGGATTTCATATTTCTGATGTAAAAGAAGAATACGATTCTAATGTCCATGTAACTGCTTTAATATGGACGGAAGAGCAGGATTTGTTTGCATCTACTATAAAGGATTTGAGCAAAGGAAAAACGGAGGTTATTGTAGAAACATGCATTTGATATTCATACGTCACGGTGATCCTGATTATAAAAATGATAATCTTACAGAAAAAGGAAAAAGGGAAGCAGCTCTTTTGACTGAGCGTATATTAAAATGGAAAGTTGACGATTTTTATGTTTCTCCGTATGGTAGAGCACAGGCTACAATTGCTCCTGCTCTGGAGCGTTTGGGAAGAACTGCAGAAACTCTTGAGTGGCTTCATGAGTTTGATTATAAAGTTTCTGATCCATTTACCAAAAAAGAGCGGGGTGCATGGGACTGGCTTCCACGTACTTATTACGGAGAAAAAAAATATTTTAACCGCTGGGACTGGTTTAAAACAAAAACTATGAAAAGCGGCAACATCGAAATGCAGGCGGAAAAAGTCTGCACTGGCTTTGATAATCTTCTTACTCAGTATGATTATACACGATTGGAAAAAGACGTTCCTATCTACAGTTGTTTTCCGCACCTTACAGATGAAGAGGCTTCTGTGGATACTCATCTTAATCCAGATCAGAAAGATTTAGATAATAAGAATCTTGTTTTTGTATGTCATTTAGGGGTTATGTTTCTGATTATTTCGCATTTGACAGGGCTTTCTCCGCTTCAATTATGGCAAGGTTTCTTTGTGGCTCCAACATCTGTTACTGTTCTGGGGGCAGAGGAAAGAGTGCCTGGAGAAGTTGTTTTCCGTGTTCAGCAGCTTGGTGATGTTCGTCACTTGATAGAAAATGGAGAACCAGCTTCTGCCTCTGGGTTTTATGGGAATGTTTTGAATCTATAGTTTTGTTCACTAGCCGTAATAACTTTGACCAGTGCGCAGACTGAGTTTGGCCAGTGGAGAAACTCAGCTTGGCCAGTGGAGAA
>CACXDK010000407.1 GCA_902766345.1 uncultured Spirochaetaceae bacterium
CTTCTACTACACTAAGCTTGAGCCCGCCTTCGATACGTCTTCCTGTAAGAGCATCAAATACTGCTCCCTGTGCATATCCATTACCAGCAAGCTCCCTTGGTGCTGCCTCAAGGCGATAGTTCATAACCGCAGTATCACCTTCGTTTATAACTACCTCGCACTCAAGAGTCTTATAGCCGACTTTCTTTACTGTGAGCTTATAGAGACCCGGTAAGAGCTCCTTGAATTCATACTCACCATTATCATTTGTTGTGCATGACTTCTCTGTTGTAGTACTGCTGTTGATCTTTTCAAGTTTTACTTCTGCAAGGTCAAGCGGTGCATTATTTGAATTATCATTATCGCTGTCGAGCTCACAGATACGTCCCTTAAGCGAGCATCTTGTAGTATCTTTATCAAGGTAGATCTTAAGTTTAGAGATCTCAGCAACTTTATCAGCATTGAAATCCTCATCTACATATGTCAAGTATCCATCTTTACTGATAGTAAGCTTATAGTCACCGTCAGAAAGATTTGAAACACTGAATTTACCTTCAGCATCGGTAGTAACCGTTTTATCTCCGCCTAAACTATTCTTTCTTTCAAACTTTACTTCAGCACCTTCTATAGTAGGATTGTTTGTTGAATCCTTATCGGAGTCTGACGCATAAACGACTCCTGCTTTATTTCTGGTTGACTTATTCCACTCAAGAAGTGTGTAGTCGATATCTTTATGGAACTCAAGTGCTTTCTCTGTCTTCTTCTTTGCTGCCACTCTAAGGTCAACAGCTCCCTTAAGAAGCAGCTTCGCATTTGCTTCAGCACTTCCTTCGACAACAGGTGCTTTTCCCTGCTCCAGAGTAAGCTTACCATCTATATTAGTCTTAGCATCTACTCCTACAGTTCCCTTCACCTGTGCAGGTATTATACCCGCTACCATAAAGCCTACAGCCGGTCCGACACCGAGAGAAGCCTTAGCACTTCCTTCGCCTTCGATCTCAAGCTTGCTTATTGCTGCTGACTTACTATCATAGATGTCAATATCGTGATCACCAATCTTTGTATAAACATCTGCAAGTCTCTTGTTTTCGTAGCTTGAACCATACTTACCTGTAAAGCCGTCTTTCTGTACGTTGATACCCTTTGCATATGAAGTGGTATTTGTGTAAGTAAGTGTTGTCTTTGCTTCGATATTTCCTTCTACATCCATGCAGATAACAACAACTACCATAGGGTCAAGCTTGATTCTCTTTGACTCATCACTTATAGTCTTGATATTTCCATGTACTGCGTGCTTTGAAGCAAGCTTAAATCCTACTGCGCCGAGCACGATCGTCTTATCGTATTCAACACCACTGAGTTCATATCCAAAAAGGCTGTACTTAAGATTATCTGTTCCGCTCTTTTTAGAAAAATCTTTAACAATATCGTCTAAAGAAGCAAGATCTCCGCCAAATTCTGCTTTAAGCTGCTTCTCAAGTTTATAATCAACCTTACATTTAAGCTGCTGCGGAAGAGCCTCGGCATACTTTATCGGATGCCACTCAACTCCAAATGAAGGCTTGATGTCTGTCATTCCGATGCTTCCGGAAAGAGTTAGTCTATCCTGCTCTGTCTTACCATCGTCACCGTTAGGGTCACCATCTTTATCAAATAAGACAACATCCGAAAACTTAAGTTTTATACCTTCGCTAAGATCTAACTTTTCAGGATTAATGATCTTCACGAGATTCTGCCACTGCATACCAGGATTTTTTACATAATCGCTGTCAGATGTTTCACCACTTGATGAAACTACCATCTCATTTTCAGAGAATGTACTCTCAGCTGTGAGTATTTCAAAATCATCCTTTACAGAAGCGACCGATGCACCGCTTGGAACCATGATAAAATCAGCACTTCCTACAGAATCATATCCCATCATGATGTCTTCATCAAAAACATCCGAAAGATCCGGCTGTCTCATAATGATTGCTTCACACTCGTCCGGATCACACAGATGATCTACAGGGTAGTTGTCATCATGACCAAGATAAACCAGTGAAAGACCGCCGGTAAAAGTGTCATTATTTTCAATATAGACTACATCACCTTCTTTGATCTTTCTATTCCTGATATATCCGGTAAGGACTGAATTTTGAGACACTGCTATATGAATTTCATCATCTGTAGTATCTTCTGCTGTCTCTTTGTCGTCCATCCATACATCAACGATCGACTCTGCAATATTCTTTATATCATCTTCTGAATCAATCGCTTTGACATTCTCTGTCATATCAAGATTTTCACTAAATCTCTCAAGAGAAACGTCTCTTTTAATACTTGAACCATCTTCCAATACAGCATTGATAGTAAGTGTATTTACGCCTGTTTCAAGTGCAGCTGCAGGGATCTCAAATTCCTGACTTCCATTCACGCTCACACTATTATTTGAAACACCATATGAGTTGATTACAGCAGTTACTGACTTTGCTTTCTTCTCTGCTGAAACATCACCTTTGATCTTAACTGTCTCTTTCTGTGTTTCATAGGCTTCATCGTAAATGTCTTTATCTTCGATAGTTACATCAATATAAGACTCGATTCCCTTTGACTTAAGGCTTACGCTGACCTTAGCAGGCTTTATGACACCATTTTTACCCTTTTCGCCGAAAGTTCCTTCGATCTTTGCGCTTCCGTTATCCTTGATGATAACCTTATCATCATCAGCCTTCTTAAACTTAACGATATTCTGTGTCTTTTTAGAAGTCTTTACTTTCCACTGAGCTGACAGTGAATCGTCTGTGATTCCAAGGAGCTCACTAAGATCAAACTGAGAATTCTTCTTAAGCTTGAGTTTCTTAGTCTTCTTAGGCTTTATTACCTTAACTGTGCATGTCTTTGTTTCAGTGCCAACGATAGCATTGACAACGACTTCACCGTCTTTTTTACCTGTTAAGATACCTTTTTTTGATACACCTGCAATCTTCTTTTTAGACTTATCAGCAAGTTCAAACTTACTTACTGACTCCCCTTTAAAGAAAAGCTCCTTAAGATCGATCTTTTCTTTAGCAAGGATTGTTACCGTATTTGCTGAAACCGAATCAGAAGCATTAGCAGTATCATTAACTGTAAATCCCTCTTCTTCAGCCACCACAGGGCTTTCGCTTACGGCTGCGATCTGCGCACCATAAGCAGGCACTGCATTGACCGTTTGCAGTGTCATGGCTGCTGCCAGTAAAACCGGCAATAATCTTTTCTTCATACTTTTCTCCCTTGTTATACTTTTGTATACAGTCTTTTTCACGATTGTATCGTTAGCTGTACAATTTTACTTTAGCATAACAGAGAGAAAACATCAATTATTTATACATAAGTTGTAAAATTTCATCACCTGTCGCGAGATCATCTGAAAAAGCCGTTGCTCCACCGGCTGCAGATCCAAGCCGCAAAGCCGCTTCATAGCTGCCCTCTTTCAAATATCCCGCTATAAAACCAGCCACCATCGAGTCACCTGCACCTACAGTATTTTTTACTGTTCCCTTATGGCAATCTGCAAATGAAGTTTTGCCATTTTCATCAACGAGCATTGCTCCTTTTGAGGACATTGAAACAAGGACATTTCTTGCCCCCATCTTCTGAAGTTCCCTGGCACACTCTTCTATCTCATCATTATTTCCAAGCTTCCTGCCAAAGATCTCTTCAAGCTCGAAATTATTAGGTTTTATCAAGAAAGGCTTGTATTTTAAGACTTTTCTAAGCAGCTCACCCGTCGCGTCTACAACGGTCATAACCTCTTTGTCTTCAAGCCTTTCAAGGATTTTTTCATAGATATCATCCGGTAATGAAGACGGTATGCTTCCTGCAAGCACAAGTACATCACCGTTTTTCATTTCATCTATCTTTTCAAAAAGCTTATCAACAGAAGCCTTATCTATCATAGGTCCCTGTGCATTTATCTCCGTCTCCGCCTCTCCCTTAAGCTTCACATTTATCCTCGTTGAGCCCGACGGAAGATGCACAAAATCTGTATTTATCCCCATAGCCTTAACGCCTTTTTCAAGCTCATCTCCCGTAAATCCTGCGACAAACCCCAGCGCCGTCGATTCAATTTTAAGATTTTTAAGAACTCTCGATACATTGATGCCTTTTCCGCCATAAAATATCTCTTCGCTTTCTGACCTGTTCGTCATTCCTATCTCTAATGCTTTATCCATTCGTACTATGTAATCCAGTGCCGGATTAAATGTTATTGTATAGATCATTTTTTCACTTCCTCGATTCATTTTTTATCATTTTAATACAAAAACGGAGGCTGTAAACACAGTCTCCGCTCTTTATTCATTAAAATGCTTATTTAATTCAATTTTTTAACTCTGCCTGAGCCTTGACAGCCTTTGCTCCTGTAAGCTCTTCACTTCTCTTATCAGGCTGAGAGAAGCCGGCATAAATGCTGAAATGGCTTCCGCGCACTTCTCTTATGCCCTCTTCATCAACTGTAGTAAATGCCTTTGCCGGAATCTTTACCGTAACTTCTACAGTCTCATTTTCTTCGATCTTAAGTCTCTTAAATCCGCAAAGTACAGGATTTGGAGGAGCACACTCTGTATCCTCAGCTTTAATATAGAGCTGAAGCACGTCTTCAGTTGCAGTTCCATTATTCTTTACAGTTACCTTTACCTCTGCGCCTTCTTCAGCTGAAGCATTCACAATTTCTATGTTCTCTGCTCTGCAATCACCATATGTAAGACCATAGCCGAAAG
>CACXDK010000408.1 GCA_902766345.1 uncultured Spirochaetaceae bacterium
AAAAACAAGTGGCAAACAAGCCCGCAGCGCAGCTGCATTTAAATGGCTTGTTTGCGGGATTTTTGAAGCTTTGCTGCAAAAATCTATAAAATTGGAGGATAGTTGGTGATGAATCTCAAGAAGATATACTCAGTTTTAGTAGAGAACCGTTCAGGTGTACTTTCTAAAGTTTCTGGACTTTTCGCAAGAAGAAGCTTCAATATCGACTCTCTTGCAGTTGGTGAAACGGAAAATCCGGATATTTCGTGTATGACGATCGTTTCAAGTGGAGACCCTAGAACTCTTGAACAGATAGAAAAGCAGTTAAATAAAAAATTAGATGTCATTAAGATAAAAACATTTGATGAAAGCATGTCCATAAGCAGGGAATTAATGCTTGTGAAGGTGAAGTATAACAGGTCTAACCGCAGAGAGATAATGGAAACATGCGAGGCGATGAAGGCAGAGATCGTAGATATGTCTAAAAATCTTATGATAATCCAGATCTGTGATACACCGGAGAGGACAGAACTTTTTGTTAAATTACTTTCGGGAATTTCTATAGTAGAACTTGCAAGGACAGGTACCTTAGCTTTACAAAAATGTATTTATCAATGATTTTGCTTAAATTTCATCAAAAGGGACTATAGGTTAATTTAGCTGTGTTTTAGTTGATCTATTTTAACTATGTTTGAAAAAAGAACAAAATATGTATGTTGACAAATTTATTAGCGGGGACTATATTAATTATCATATTAACAAGTTAAAACATTAAAGCGTTGAAAGGTTAAAATGCAATTATGCATAGAAAAGTATTTCAGCTTCTGGTAGACAATACATCAGGTGTATTGAGTAGGATCTCAGGACTCTTCTCAAGAAGAGGATATAATATTGAAAGCATTACAGCGGGTGTGACAGCTGACCCTAGATTTACACGTATAACAATCGTTGCAGATGGTGATGATGATATTCTTGAACAGATAGAGAAACAGCTTCGCAAGCTTGTTGATGTTAGGGATATCAGAGAATTGGAACCTGATAATTCAGTTTACAGGGAACTTTGTCTGATAAAGGTTGAGGTGGATGCAACAAAGCGTCAGGGAGTAATTTCTGTTGCTGATATCTTTAGGGGAAAAATTATTGATGTTGCAGCTGACTCGCTTATTGTGGAAGTCACAGGTAATCAGAGTAAGATAGAGGCATTTATAAATCTTCTTTCTGATTATAGGATACTTGAAATTGCAAGAACCGGAATCGCAGGTCTTCAGCGTGGTTCTGACAATGTTGTATGGTTTGATTAAATATGTATAACCAAGGGTTATTATCCCGTTGATTATAAATAAAAAATTAAGGAGAAAAGCTATGGAAATGAATGACACAAACCCAATCTTTTATGAATCTGACTGTAACCTTGCGTTACTTGAGGGTAAGACCATTGCTATTATTGGCTACGGTAGCCAGGGACATGCACATGCACTTAATCTTAAGGATTCGGGCTGCAACGTCATTATCGGTCTGTACGAAGGTTCAAAGTCTTGGAAGAAGGCTGAAGAGCAGGGATTAAAAGTATATACAGCTGCTGAAGCAGCAAAGCAGGCTGACATCATTATGATTCTTATCAATGATGAGAAGCAGGCACAGCTTTATAAAGAGTCTATCGAGCCTAATCTTGAGGCAGGCAACGTTCTTATGTTTGCTCATGGCTTTAATATTCGTTATAAGCTTATCGTTCCTCCGAAGGATGTTGATGTTGTAATGATTGCTCCTAAGGGACCGGGACATACAGTTCGTTCAGAGTATCAGGCTGGTAAGGGTGTTCCTTGTCTTATCGCTGTTGAGCAGGACTATTCAGGAAAGGCTAAGGATATCGGACTTGCATATTCACTTGGAATTGGCGGAGCAAGAGCTGGTGTACTTTGGACAACATTCAAGACAGAAACAGAGACTGACCTCTTCGGCGAGCAGGCTGTACTTTGCGGCGGCGTTTGCAAGCTTATGCAGACTGGTTTTGAGGTACTTGTTGAAGCTGGATATGACCCAAGAAATGCATACTTCGAGTGTATCCATGAAATGAAGCTCATCGTTGATCTTATCTATCAGTCAGGCTTTAAGGGAATGAGATATTCGATCTCAAATACTGCTGAGTATGGAGATTATATTACAGGACCTAAGATCATCACAGATGAAACAAAGCAGGCTATGAAGAAAGTACTTGCTGATATTCAGGATGGTACATTTGCTAAAGATTTCCTTCTTGATATGTCATCAGCAGGTGGAAGAGTTCATTTCCAGGCTCTTCGTGATAAGGCTGGAGATCATATTTCTGAGAAATATGGTGAGGAGATCAGAAAACTTTATAGCTGGTCTGATGAGGATAAGCTCATTAACAATTAATTTTTGTATAGATTAACAAACAAAAGTTTGTATAAAAAAGCTACATGTGATAAAATCATATGTAGCTTTTTGTTTTTGCCTTGAATTTTGCAGTACAGGAGCAAAAACACAGTCAAAAGGACTGATAGATTATCGTTTTATAGTTGGAGGCTTTTGGTTTTGAATTTAGTACAGGCAATCATATTAGGACTAGTACAGGGGCTTACAGAGTTTTTGCCGGTTTCATCATCCGGTCATCTTGCAATTTTTCAGAATTTATTACATGTTGGAGAAGGAACGGAAGACTTGTTCCTTTTTGATATATTGCTTCATCTTGGAACATTGATAGCTATTTTTGTATGCTTTTTTAAGGATATTCGAAAGATGTTTATTGAAACTATCAAGATGATCCATGATTTTTTCATTAACATTGTACGCAGAATACGTCATGAAGAAACTCACAGAGTTATCAGAACCGGCTACCAGAAATTTGTGATAATGGTAATCATATCAACGATACCTACGGGTATCATAGGTGTATTGTTGAAAGAGCTTGTTTCTGAATGTAGTGAAACATTGATAATGCCGGGGATATTTCTTCTGATAACATCGGCATTGCTCTTTATCGCAGATCGCACACCTGAAAAGAATAAGACACCTAAATCTGCATCATATTTAGATGCGGTTATTTTAGGAATTACACAGGGCATTGCTACCCTTCCGGGTATTTCAAGGTCTGGTTCGACAATGACAGCGGCATTGCTTTGTGGTTTTGAGAAGAGATTTGCAGTTAAATATTCATTTATTATGTCGATTCCTGCTGTTGCCGGTGCATGTGTGCTTGAGATTAAAGATGCAGCAGGGACAAAATTTGAAATAACATATATCGTTGGTATGCTTGTTGCAGCTGTTGTGGGCTATGTTGCAATTAAAAGTATGCTTGTGGTAGTTAAAAAGAAAAAATATATTATTTTCTCAGTATATTGTCTGATTGTTGGACTTATTGCAGTAGTTGGAAGCTTTTTTGTTCACTGAAATTGTATGAAAAAATTATGAAGGGGTTTGTTTTAAGGTTTAATGGCTGTTAAAAAACGTAAAAGAAAAAAAACAAATGTGTCTGCAAAGACAGAACAGTTTAGCATGACTTATGAAGTTATGCTTCTTTTACTGTTCGCTTTTTGCGTTATTTTAGCTCTAGGGAACATGGGAATGACGTCGATTTTTGGTGACGTTGTAAATTCCATTTTCTTTGGCGTGTTTGGGATAATGTCTTATCTTATTCCTTTTGCGCTTTTTATCGGTGTGTGCTTTTTCCTCAGCAATAAAAACAATAAAAAAGCTATGTATCGTCTGGCTGCATGTATTTTTATCTTCATGGATCTTGGAATGTTGATGCAGTTCTTTGCTGAAGGCGAGTTTAGTAATGGAACATATATGACTTTGTATGAATTTTCAGCAGATACACATCATGGAGGCGGTATATTGCTGGGAGGAATGTATGAGGCACTGCGAAGTGCTTTTGGCGCTGCGGGCGCTGTTATTTTGATATTTCTTATTCTTATTATATGTTTCGTGATAATAACAGAACGCTCTTTTGTTAAGGCGATGGAAAAAAATGGAAAGAGAGTAGCTGAGAAAACTGTAGAAGAAGGAAAGAGATTCAGAGAATATCGACAGGAAAGGCACGAACAGAGAGAAAAGGAACGTGAAGAGAGACGTATACGTGAAAGTAAGGAAGCAAGAGCAAAGCGTCTTTTATTAAATAATAAAGTCGGTGAGGAAGAAGTAGATCTCAGGCAGGATATAGAAGAACCATCAGAAGAA
>CACXDK010000409.1 GCA_902766345.1 uncultured Spirochaetaceae bacterium
AAGACCAATTCTTTCCAACAGCTGCATTGCCTGCTGTTCTGCCTGTTCCTTAGTCTGAATTTTAAGCATGACAGGAGCGAGCGTTATGTTTTGAAGAACTGTAAGGTGCGGAAAAAGATTGAAATGCTGGAAAACCATGCCCATCTTTCTGCGTACTATATTTATGTCAGTATCTTTTGCTGTAATGTCTGTTCCATCAAATATGATGCTTCCAGAATCTGGTTCTTCCAGAAGGTTCAGGCAGCGAAGAAAAGTACTTTTTCCAGCCCCCGAAGGTCCAATAATGACAATCTTTTCTCCGTTCTGGATTGTCTCTGAAATATTATTCAGAATGGTATTATTGCCGTAGCGTTTTGTGAGATTCTTAACTTCGATCACTGCGAGCCATCCTTTTTTCAAAAATAGAGAATATCTGCGTCAATCCTAAAGTGAGCGCAAGGTAAATTGCTGCACATGAAAGAAGAGGAATCCATGCATTGTATGTAGCGTTGCGGATATTGTCACAGGCTTTCTGTAAATCAATTACAGCAATAAAGCTTGCAACAGATGTCTCTTTTATGAGCGCAATGAATTCGCTTGTGAATGTTGGAAGAATGGTGCGGAAAGCCTGAGGCAGGATAATCTTTATCATAGTCTGTGACCAGCTCAGTCCAAGAGAACGGCCTGCTTCCATTTGTCCTGCGTCCACACCCTGTATGCCAGCGCGGAAAATTTCTGTACAGTATGCGCCAGAGTTTATGCCGAATGAAATGATTGCAACTAAAATGGCATTGCTTACTCCCATTGGAGAAAAAATGACAAAATAAAAAATCATTAGCTGTGTTGCCATAGGAATGCCACGAATGATTGTTGTGTATACAGTTGCAATGCTTCTAAGTAATTTATTTCGTGAAATCTTAAAAAGGGCAAAGATGCAGCCCAGTATTGAACCGATTAATACCGCACAAAGTGCAATAAGGAGCGTTGTGCTCAGTCCCCTTGGAATGAGCTTCCAGCGTCCGTTTGCAAGCATAGTGCTGTAGAATGTCTGCCACATCTTTGTCCTCCTGAAATGTGCCTGATTATTTGCGGATAATGATTACCTGATTTGAAACGAAGTAAGGCTCTGAAAAGTCTACGTTCTTGCGGCGTTCATCTGTTGCTGTCATGCCTGCTGCAATAAAGTCAATTGCACCAGACTGAAGGGCTGCGATAAGACCGTCAAAGTTCATGTCTACAACCTGAAGTTTTGCACCGTAATCTTTTGCAATATACTGGCTCATAGTAATGTCAAATCCTACAGGATCAGCACCTTCTGTATATTCAAATGGAGGGAATGATGCATTTGTTCCCATCTTTACAGTTGTGCTACCTGTTGTTTCAATTGTAGCTGGCAATACAATGCTTCCATCAATTGGCATGAATGCGTTTACAAGAGCTTCATATCTTCCGTCTGATTTCATTGCAGAAATTGTTGAATTTATAGAAGAAAGCAATTCAGAATCGCCTTTGCGTACAGCAATTGCATATTCTTCTGTTGCAAATTTATCATTAACAATTACAAGGTCAGAATTACGTTTTACAATTTCCTTTGCAGGAAGTTCATCAAGAACGATTGCATCAATAGAACCGTTTTTAAGTGCAAGAGAAGCATCAATGCCAGTCTTGAATGATTTTACATCTGCATCAGAAACGTTTTCCTGAATGTAGATTTCTCCTGTTGTTCCAGCCTGACAGCCGATTTTTTTACCATTAAGATCTGCTGCAGAATTGATTACAACCTTTTCCTTTTTGCCACAGCCTGTTACAGAAATAAGCATTGCTGCTGCAAGTACAGAACATAATGCATTGAATAATGATTTTTTCATAATAAACCTCATGTATCAGTTAAAATAAAAAAAGACAAAGAAATCTGGCGTCAGACTTCTTTGTCATCTGACACACTAGTATAAGTAGATTGCGGGTTTTAGTCAATTAATCACATAGTTTTGGGAGCACTTCGGCTATGAGTATTGCCATAAAAATAAGGATGCAGCCACATATCATTCTGAGCGAAAGCATTTCATGCAGGAGGAGTGCAGAAAACAAAACCCCGAAAACAGATTCCAATGACAGAAAAAGCGATGCAATCGCAGAATTTACATATTTAAGGCATACATTCTGCATTACAAAGCAGATAAGTGTGCTGAACACGCCAAGGTATATCATAGAAAACATTACGCGGCTGTTAATTAAAGCCTGTGCTGGAAATGCTCCGTCATAAAACGGTGCCGTCATCCAACCGAACAATGCCGCAAAAACAAACTGCAACACCGTCAAAAGTATCGGATCTTTATGTTCGTTGAATTTTGCTACAAAAATAATATGTATTGCATAAAACACACTGCAAACGAG
>CACXDK010000410.1 GCA_902766345.1 uncultured Spirochaetaceae bacterium
AAAATCATATCCGATATCAAATGTTATAGAAGAATTGACTGTAGGCGGATCTTTTTCATTTGAATTGTATCTGCAAAAAGGATACCACCCATTAAATTCACTACCGTCAGATAATCTGTCACCTTTCTTTTTGAGATTTTTTATTATATTCTCTTTACCGTCAATTAATTCTATACCAATAATATGCATATTTTGCACCTTCTAAATTACGCTGTATTTTAGCCTTTATCAAATTCCCTAAATATCATATCCAACTCTTCTTCGCTAGTTGGCATTGTTTCAAGAATATTATTATCTATAGCATTAAGCATAATCTGCTCTTTTTCCAACAGTCTTTCATATACTTTCTTGTCTACAGAAAAATCACCTTCAAAAGTTTGATAATTCTGCTGTAAGAAATAATACTGGGTATATTGATTTTCTGGCAAACCTAAACGATGAATACGATCTTTTGATTGCAATAAATGAACAAGATTGTAACTATATTCAAAATAAATTGCATCGTGACAAACAGAATGCAATGAAACTGATTCAGCAAGGGTATGAGGATTTGTTATTAAAACTTCAAACTCTTTATTCTTAAATGCTTTGATTAAATTTTGCCGTTCTTCAAGTTCAACCTCGCCATATATACATTTTGCGTTTATTCCATTCTCTTTTAATGCTTTTGCAATATGTTTTATAGAATCTTTGAAAATACACCAAATAATTACAGGCTTATTTTCACTTATTAGTTGCCTTACAAGTTGAATACATTTCTTGAATTTTGTTGTTTCAGAAATAGATTCTATAAGTTTCTGAATCTCTTCAGAATAATCAACAAAATCAATTTTTTTCTCATCCTCTACATCTATATCAAGAATATGTGCGAAATCAGATAAATCTAAAGATTCAAGCAATAAGTTTGGATTTGTTTCCAGTTGAAGAATTCTGATAAATAATGCAAGTTTATTCTTACGATATTTTTTTAAAAGAATGCTCAACATTTCATTTTCTTTTTTTGAAGCATCAAAAAAAGAAAATGAGTCTGGATTTGGTACAGATACATTTAACTGATTTTTATTTGTTCGGCAAAAGAATGGTTGTATTCTTTTGTTAATTGTTTCTATCATATTTTGAGAAGGATTTTTTAATGAGTTCGCTTCAAATCCAAAGAAATCATCGTATTCATTTGGAAACAATATATGAAGGAAATTATAAATATCGAGGTATGTATTCGGAATCGGGGTTCCGGTCATTGCAATTGTGAAGCAAGAATTCTCTGCAATTTTCAATGCATTTACGGCATATTCGCCATTAACTTTTTTCACTTTATGAACTTCATCGAAAATCAGTAATGTTTCATCATCGATAATCTGAGAAATCTCATTACAATATGTTTTTAGCGATTCATAATTGAATAAGAGAAGATTTGCATTTCCAGAGTCATAAAGAATTGCATTTTTCTTTTCCTGCGTATTTCTATAAGCTTTATTATGCAATATAAAATAATCCAAAGAAATATTATCACCAAATGAAAATCTAAATTCATCAATCCAAGAACCAAAAGCATTTTTTGGCGAAACAACAACAATTCTTTTTACTTTTTGAGACTTATACAGATAAGCAAAAACTCCCAATGCCGCCGCTGTTTTTCCAGAACCAGGAACAGAGAAATTGCCAGATTTCTGCATTGCATACATAAAAAAAGAATCCCACATTTGCCGTTCACGCAAAGGACGAATCATTATAGAATTTACGATTTCTTTGTATTTTTCAAATCTATCAAAAAGTTTTGCGTCATGATGTTTTAATTCATTTCCAAGTTTATAGCGTTCTTCTATATGAAGTTCTTTTTCTTTTAGATAAATAGAAACACTTTCATCAATTTTTAAATTTACACTATATTGTTTTGCTTTCTGCTCAAAAACAGCCAATAGTTTCTTAAATCTTAAATAAGAAAAAGTTGATTTAAAATAGATTGTATTTTCAATGATTTTAGCGACATAAAGTTTTATATACAGTTTATAAAAGAAAGTCGTCTGAAATTCTTTTAGATTTTCAGATTCAAAATTGAGAAGAAATTTCTGGTTATAAACAAAAATACAATCAAACATTCAGATTCTTTTCTATCTCCGAGATATAAAACTTTAATCTGTTTAACTCTCGCCTAACATCATCACTCTCATCAGCTGATAGTTTTTGGAAAATATTCGTATCAATATCCTCCAACAGCCCTTTTGCCTTTGAAATGTTCTTTGCAGGCAGATTTCTAGTTTCTTTTCGTTTAGTTTTGTACAACACTTTTTCAAGAGAATCTTCCAAATTATTACGAATATCATCATGATTTCTAACTGCTTGTGTAATTGAAGCCACATTGCCATTTTCTGATTCCGAAAGCAAATTAGCAACTTGTTCAGCAATAGGTAACTGTTCTTCGATGTATTCATCAAAATATTCAGAATTTGCGACTTTATTTATATCACGAACAAAGGCTCGTAAATCCGCACCAGTATGCATAATGATATTTGTAAAGACACATATTTTTGTTTTTTCGATTTCTTCTTCATCATGCATTTTTTTCAAAATGATATTTAATGTATCAAGAGAAGAAACAATATCCAAATCACGGGCAATATAATATTGTTTTGGAGC
>CACXDK010000411.1 GCA_902766345.1 uncultured Spirochaetaceae bacterium
CGGCAATTTTCATACAACTGAGCTTTTTCATCATCTGGATGAACCTGTACACTCAATCTATCATTTGCTTGAATAACCTTTACCAATAGCGGATAGTCTCCGCCAACGAAAGATTTAAAATTTTCTTGTAGACCATTAGTATGAGTTGAAGCAATCCATAATTCATAGCCCCAAATTTTTTCAGATTTTAATGATGTAAGTTTTAACATTTTTATTTCTCCCACAGTTTTTCAGGGTAATACCCGGCATCGATCTTTTCTGCAATTTCCTGTTTAACAATGGCCCGATCTTCCGGATAAGTCATTCCAAACCACTTTTCCGTAGATGTAAAGAATTTTATACTTCCCTTTCCATGCTTTACTATATCACTAGCTGCGACAGGCAATAAAGCTTCTGCTTTTGGCATATTAAGAGAATTTTTCTTAAAATCTTCCCAGTAAACATGAAATTCCTCAAATGCAGTCAAATTGAATGCAAAAAGATTCATGCTTACCCACTCTTTTCCTGTAAAAGAATATTCCTTACCGTTCAATTCACTTATTATTTTATCATCACGATAATAAATTTTTGTGTTTTCGGTAATAGATTCAAGATACCCGTCTTTTACAGTACAGACGCCTCTACTTACAGAACCGCTACGGCTCATAGTATTTCCAAGAACATAACCTACCATTGCATGTTCTGTAGAATCAGCAGAAAGACCTGTCAAATATGTTCCAAGAGTATTAAAAGCATCTCTACCGTAATAATCATCGCTATTAATTACAGCAAAAGGTGTCTTTATTTTGTCTTCTGCACACAAAACCGCATGAATAGTTCCCCACGGCTTTGTACGCTCACTTGCTTTTTTTAACTCTTCCGATGTCAAAAGAGCATCAGGAGTCTGAAATACATATTCTGCATCAAAATTAGCAGCAACACGATCGAAAAGACGCTCTCGAAAATCAGACTCAATATCTTTACGGATTACAAATACAACTTTGCCAAAACCACATTTTTTTGCATCAAATGTAGCAAAATCCAAAAGACATTCATTATGCTTGCCAACAGCATCTATCTGTTTAACTCCTCCATATCTACTTCCCATTCCTGCGGCAAGAACTAATAAAGTTGGTTTCATAAGAATTTCCTAATAAATACTTAATAAAATAATTATGCAGTTATAGTTTCAAGAGCAAGCTTCATCATATTTGTAAAAGAAGTTTGTCTTTCTTCTGCAGTTGTTTCACCGCCAAGAACAATATGATCACTAACAGTGAGAATTGTAAGAGCTTTTCTATGGAACTTAGCAGCCAATGTATACAATTCGGCAGTTTCCATTTCTACGCCCAAAGCACCGTATTCTGCCCATAATTTCCAGTTTGCTTTATCATCATAGAACATATCGCTGGAAACACAAAGACCAACTTTTCTCTTTAATCCCATTTCTTCAGCTTTATTATCAGCAGTTTTTAAAAGACCAAAATCTGCTGCTGGAGCAAAATGCAATCCGTTAAAGCGCATTGTATTAAGACCTCCGTCTGTACAAGCAGCTTCTGCCAAAAGGACATCGCGAAGAGCAATATCTTTCTGAATAGCTCCGCATGTACCAACACGAATAGCCTTTTGAACATTATAAAACTGGAAAAGTTCATTAACATAAATAGAAAGTGAGGGCTGTCCCATTCCAGTTCCCTGAACAGAGACGCGTTTACCGTTATATGTTCCAGTAAAACCATACATGCCACGAACTTCGTTGTAGCATTTTGCATCCTTTAAGAAATTTTCTGCAATAAATTTAGCACGAAGTGGATCTCCAGGAAGAAGAACAGCTTCTGCAATGGCACCTTCAGGTGCATTAATATGTGTACTCATTCTTCTATTATAACACATTTTTCACAATGAGGTTAAACTATTTTGATTTTTTTATTTTCTTATTGCCGTAATGATTATGGCCACTGGCCATAATCATTGTGGGCACTGGCCGTAATCATTACGCCCACTGGCCATAATCATTGCGCCCAGTGGCCAAACTCGCAATATCCAGTGGCCAAGCTCAGTCTGCGCACTGGCCAAACTCACAATATCCAGTGGCCAAGCTCAGTTTGCGCACTGGTAAAACTCACAAAAACAATATGCCAAAGAAAGCACCTGCAATAACTATAAAAACAGGATGAACTTTACGAAAACGAAACAATACAAACAAAGAAATAATATAAAAGACAACAGATTTCCATCGGAATAAATCCAACAACACGCCTGTAATCTTAAAGGAAGGAATATTGAGCAGTGCAAGCAAAAATATATTCATAGCTGCAACAAGAACCATTCCACTTGTAGCTGGACGCAACCCTGAAAAAGCAGCCTGTACAACAGGCTTTTTCTGCATATTCATAAAAAAACGGGCAACAATCATAATTATAATAAGTGAAGGTAAAATTTCTCCTAAAGTCACTACAATTCCACCAATAGGTCCGTACAGTTCTGTACCACAATATGTAGCAAGATTTATACCTATAGGTCCTGGAGTACTTTCACTTATAGCAAGCATACTATAAAATTTTTCTGCAGAAATAAGATGATAACGTTCCACCAGTATTTGCTGCATAAAAGAAGCTGCAACAAGCCCTCCTCCTACAGCAAAAAGACCTACATAGAAAAATATACAAAATAAAAACAAAAGACCTGAAATACCTGTTATCATTCTTTTTCCTCTTCAGTCTTTTTTAAATTACCTGAAAAATATGCTATTAGAATACCAGCTATAGCCGAAACGATAATCACAATTACAGATGGGATTTTCAGAAAAAATATTGCACAAAATGCCAGAGCATAAAACAGTATGCCCCACCATTTTTTTATTGCCCTTTTTGCAAAATTAAAAACAGCATAAGTAAGAAGAGCTGTTACAGCAACATTTATGCCAGAAAGCGCTTTTTGTACCCAAACAATGCTTTCAAAGTTGGATATGAACATAGAAATCAATGTGATTATTATTAAAGACGGAGTAACAACACCTAAAGTAGCACAAATTCCACCCAAAATGCTTCTTTTTCTAAAACCAACAAATGTAGCAACATTAACAGCAATTACACCTGGAGTCACCTGTGAAATTGCATAATAATCCATCAGATCATCAACAGTAGCCCATTTTCGTTTATCTACCAGTTCTCTTTCAAGAATAGGAAGCATTGCATAACCGCCACCAAAAGTGACGGCTCCAATTTTCATAAAAACAAAGTATAAGTTAAATAAATCTTTAAGCATAAAAATTTTTACTTTTCCGTAGCACGAAGGAATCCCTGCCAATCTTTTGGAGGCTGGTTCAAAAATTCATCACACCTATCAACATATTTCAAACTTACAGCATCTTCTGAATTTTGCTTAAACAAAGTTCTTGCCTCTTCAAACTTTCCGTCAACAAACAACTGATAAGCCTTTTCAAATGTCTTGAACGGAGTTTCAGAAGCCTTAGCTGAAGACTGTTCCATAGGAGTATACACTCTAACAGGCTCATGTCTTCCAACAACCACAATGTTTGC
Source organism: uncultured Spirochaetaceae bacterium (assembly GCA_902766345.1). Next base: position 3,522 of record CACXDK010000411.1, read on the forward strand.
TATATTTCTAAAAAATAACTGACATTCTGCTTCACAGGCTCTTTTCATAGTCTGTTCAGAACACATTGTATAAGTTCCAAACTGTTTGTTTATGCC
>CACXDK010000412.1 GCA_902766345.1 uncultured Spirochaetaceae bacterium
AATTTCCAGCGTAGCAGGCATCATAGTTCCATTTATGGCTGTCATCTACGTAGTTTTCGCAGTAATTGCACTTCTGTGTAACATTACTTACTTGTTTGCAGCATTTGAAGCTATCTTCCGAGGAGCATTTGGATTCAACGCAGCCGTAGGTGGTGCTATAGGAGCAATGATCGTTGCAATGCAGAAAGGTATTGCACGAGGAATCTTCTCTAATGAAGCAGGTCTTGGTTCTGCACCAATTGCAGCATCCGCAGCAAAAGTAGAACACGCTGTACAACAGGGCATAATTTCCATGACAGGAACATTCTTTGACACAATCGTAATCTGTTCAATGACAGGTCTTACAATTGTAATCGGTCTTTTGATTAAGCCTGAAATTGCAAATTTAACAGGTTTTGAAATGACAAATGCAGCTTTCCAAACATTGTTGCCTCGCATTCCACCTGTAGTAATTTCATTTGTCCTAATGATCAGCCTTGTTCTTTTTGCATTCACAACAATACTCGGATGGGATTATTATTCAGAACGTTGTATTGAATATCTTTCAAAAGGTAACATGACACCTGTAAAAGTATACCGCTATCTCTATATTATTGCAGTATTCATTGGACCGTACATGACCGTAAGTGCTGTATGGACAATTGCCGACATTGTTAATGGTCTCATGGCAATTCCAAACATCATTTCACTGCTCATTCTTTCAGGTGTAGTTGTAAAACTTACAACAGACTATTTCTCTGGAAGAAGGATATACACAATTGGTTATGACTTTACAAACAAGCCTATAAAGGCAGATGAATAAATAAACAGCAAGGGCTGCCAAAAAGAATTGGCAGCCCTAATTTTTAGCGCAGATTCACATTAAACATTACTTACTGCAAATCAGATTTTCAAGTGTTTCAAAAAGACTTTCAGGTTCTACAGGCTTTGACAAATGAGCATTAAGTCCAGACTGAAGGCTACGTTGCACATCCTCGTAAAAGGCATTGGCCGTAAGTGCAATAATAGGAACAGTATCTGCATCTTCCCTGTCCATTTCGCGGATCGCCCGCGTAGCTTCAAGTCCATCCATCTCTGGCATTCTGATGTCCATAAGAATGGCATCATAATACCCTGGAGCGCTGGAAGCAAATTTTTCCACAGCAATCTTTCCGTTGCCAGCAATTACAGTTTCTACGCCACGCACATCCAAGATCATCTTTATTATTTCAGCATTTATCTCTACATCTTCAGCAATAAGTATGTGTCTGCCACGTAAATCGGCAACAGTAGCATTTTTAACAGCATTTTCGTCATCCTGTTCAAATTCAGTACAATCGTCCAAAGTAAGCGTAACGACAAATGTAGTTCCTACATTCTTTTCACTCTCAACTTTTATGTCACCATTCATCATGTCAACAATATTTTTCGTTATCGACATGCCAAGGCCTGTACTTCCATACTTTGTTTTTGTAGAAAAATCTTCCAGGCTGAAAGGATCAAACAACTTCGGCAGGTAGTCACTGCTCATTCCAATGCCAGTATCCTTTACCGTAAAAACAAAAACACTTTTCCCATCATAATGCCTTATTATATCTATTGTAAACAAAACCTTACCACCATCAGGCGTAAATTTTACAGCATTACTCAAAATGTTTATCAACACTTCCTTTAGCTTCATGTCATCGCCAATGTAGAATTCTTTTACGCTGTCGCTTAAATGCCATTCCCATTCAAGATTCTTGTTCTCACACTGACTTCCTATCATCACATTAATCTGCTCCAAAAGCTTTGTCATTGAAAAAGATTCCTGCCGCAAAATCATTTTACCCGACTCAATACGGCTCATGTCCAGAATTTCATTAATAACATTCAAAAGATGTTCTGCAGAAGTTCCAATTTTTTCAAAGTAATCACGAATTGTATCTGGCAAGTCTGGCTCATTCAAAGCAAGCCTGTACAACCCTATTATTGCATTCATAGGAGTGCGAATTTCATGACTCATGTTTGAAAGAAACGCAGTCTTTGCCCTGTTTGCACCTTCAGCAGATTTGAGCGCATCACTCAACGTCTTGGTCTGCTGTAAAGCCCTGCGAGTATCTTCATCAACATCAGAAAAGCCCATGCACACTTCTTCTCTATTCATGGCGGCAAGACGTACCATTTCATAAATTTCCTGCCCGTTGCGGTTAATCATATACAGATAGGTGGAAGCCTTTTCCTTTTCAAGCTTTTGCCTGATTGCTTCGGGACTCAAGAAATTAATGAAATCTTCCCTATATTTTTCAGTAACATAAGTATTTGCATAGGACAGCATTGATTCTGTGTATGTAAAATGCTCATCCTGCTTGTGTCCGTGCGACAAATGAGAATTTGTCAGATAGCAGACACCTTCGTTTTTATCAAGGTTTATGCAGTACACTCCGTAAAAATCAGAGGAAAGAGCAGAAATCATGCTATTTGCTTGGGAATGAAGGTTTTCCGTATATTTTTTTAAACCTTCTTTTACCATATGAATACGTTCTCCCAAAACCTGAATATCATACGTAGCAGTATTGAAATAATTCTTGGAAACGCTGCTTACATTCAATTCATTTGCA
>CACXDK010000413.1 GCA_902766345.1 uncultured Spirochaetaceae bacterium
CTTTGAACACTTTATTGCATGGTCAAATTCTCCGATTGCATTGTCAATCTGCTCTGCAACCATGTAACAGGAACCTCTTTCAATTAAAGATTTCTGCCTCATTTCTGGATCACGCTGTGACTTTTCAAATGCCTTGATTGCACCAGAATAATCCTTATCTTCTTTTAAGATTTTTCCAAGATAATAATAGTTTGCAAAAGTATCTGGGCTAAGTTTAATAGCTGTGTCTATTTCTTTTTTAGCTTCTGCTGGCTTTTTATTACGGAAAAGCAGGTAACCGAGTGCGGCATGTGCCTTGCTGTTTCTTTTATCAAGTTTTATTGCCTTTTCGTATGCTATGTAAGCTGGTGTAGGCTGATTCATTGATTCGTAAAGTTTACCTGCGTTAAAGAAGTTTTCTGCATTTGCCGGCTCTAATTTTGTAAGCAAAATATACTCTTTCAATGCATCCTGTGCATAGTTGAATTGAAGATACAGTGCGGACATGTTCTTTCTGAATTTTAATTCAGGAATGTCTCCGTTAAAAACAGCATTCTCATTTACAGTTTTGAATTCCATAAATGCAAGTTCCTGTTTATTATCTGCAAGATAAGCTTCTCCCAGCCAATAGTGAGCAACGTAATCTCTAGGATTTTTTGTAAGGATTGCTTTTGCTGTTTTTTCTGCAGCTTGAATTTTTCCAGTCTTAATTAATTTTTGAATACTGCCGATTTTTTTAGGTGTAAACAAGCTTTTAAATATTACACAACTAATGAATATTATAAAGGCTATCAAGATGCTGATGATAATTACCATAAGTAGTGTGCTATTCATTTTTAAAACTCCGCTTTATGGGTATTAGTAACTCGTATCTATAATAATTGTTTAACGATTATATACTTATTGAAAGATTATCTCTTTTATGTAAATATGTCAAAGGGTTTATGCCTCGACTGGGCTGAAATGGAGGTTTGCAGATGATTAAATTTAATTTAAAGTGCTTTTCTTTATGCTTTTTAGTGCTTTTTTTTTATATTTCAGGTTTATTCGCTCAGTCTAATTTTGAGCAGGGTGAAAGCTTCTTTAGGGCAAATGAGACTGAAAAGGCAATTCCTTGCTTGCAAAAGGCTATTGAAGCTAATGAAGATCCAAAGGCCTACATATATCTTGCAATGTGTTATTTTCAACAGGAAAAGTATTCTCAGGCATTGGGAATTTGTAATAAAGGAATGGAAGCTAATGGTTCTGACAAAAAAGTGATTGCTTTTGATGCAGGAAACATTGCTTTTGCTATGAATGATTATGCTGGGGCTGAAAAATGGTATACCCGCTCAATTGAAGAAGATCCTTTTTATGCTGCTCCTGTTCTGAATAGGGCAAATACACGTCTTAAGACTGGCAGGCTTCTTGAAAGTAAGGCAGATTATGAAAAGTATATTAATCTGAATCCTGACACTCCACAGGGAAATTCTATTTATGCAGTCATTTCCATGATAGATGAGCAGCTTGAAAATGAAAAAAAAGCTGATGCCATAAAAGTTGAGCAGGAAAAGAAAAACAATGCTGACATCCGCCGTGTAGATGCAAACAAGTCCCGTCAGGAAGCTGAAGCTTCAAAACGCCGCAAAAAGATGCTTGAAGATGTAGTTTCTTCTTTACAGGATTCTTCTTCTGAAAACATGAATGGAGCTTCTGGTACTGAAATAATTATAGATAACAGCAGTAATTCAGACTTCCCTGAAAGTATAGAAGATTAAAACAAGAAAATTTTTACTTTGACTTTATATTCTTTTTACAAGTTCAAAAAGTTGTTTTCTTGTTATTGTTGTATAAACAGGTCTGCCGTGTGGACAATGCGGATCAGGAAGTTTTAGAGCTTCTTCTGCAATCCATGTGGCAGTTTTTTCATCTAAAACTGTTCCGTCCATGACAGCGGAACGGCATGCGGTTGAAGCCGCTACAACGTTTATCATGTCCTGAGGATTAATTCTTCTGTCTAGAAGGTCTTTTTTCAGGTCTGCTTCAGTTCCTTTCCATCTTATTGGTACTGTTGTAAATTCCCACAGTCCTTCACCTTTATTCGTTCCTGAAAAGCCAGCTTCTTCAAGGTCTTTTTGTATTGCCTGTAAGTAATTATCATCTGCAATAGAATCTGTGTGAATTGTGTACGGTACAAGTAAAGCCTGCTTTTGTCCAGCATCTTCCATGATTTTATTGTATAAATAGCGCTCATGGGCTGCATGCTGGTCAATTATGTACAAAACATCATTTTTTTCTGCAATTAAGAAAGTTCCTAATGTACTTCCTACAAAATGAAAATTTTTATCTGTTACATTATCCAGATAGTTAGGCTTTGTTATGTGCCCTTCAACCGAAGCCTCTCTGTCTGGCTCAATGCCAAAATAATCTTTTGGCATTGGTGTTGTGTAAGATTTGGTTTTTGAATTCAGATAACGGGATGTAATGCTCTGATTTGCCCCCGAACTTGTTTTAAAATCTGCATGATATTCAGCTTTTGGAGCTGCAACGAATTCGTCTTTTTCAGGAAAGTAAAAGCTTTTTGTTTCTGGAATAGGAGCGTTATCATTTTGAATTATGTTTTTTATGGTGTACTGCTTGAAGAAATTCTTTACGGCTGTACTTATGCCATGGTGTAGGGCAGAGATGTCTTTGAATCTTGCTTCTCTTTTTGCAGGATGAATATTAAAGTCTACTAATGACGGATCTATCGTAACAAAAAGACATGCTATAGGATGAAGCCCATTTGGAAAGTATCCCTGACATCCGTATTCTATAGCCTGTACTAAAGAGTATTCTGTTATTTTTCTTCCATTAACATAAATGTGAATGTCTTTACGTGTTGGTCTTGTTACGGAAGGTTCTCCAATAATCAGGGAAAAAGACCAATTGTCCTTTTTGTCATTGGAACGCTCTTTTATTTCATAAAAAAGCTCTTCATATTCATCGAGTGAAAAACATGCTGTAAAACGTTCTATGGATGACTGACCTGCTGGTAAATTTAGTTTTTCCTGACCGTCAATTGTCAAGGTAAAAGCAATGTCTGGACGTGGTAATGCCTTTTCTGCAAAGGTGGTTCTGCACATTACAGCTTCGCTTGCAGGGCGTTTTAGAAAGACTCGTCTTGCTGGAAAATTTTCGAATAATCCTGCTGTCTGTACAATTGTTCCCTGTGTTACTGCAACTTGTGTAAGAATGTGGTCTTCGGTTATGGATGCATTCATCTTCCATCCACCGCTCATTATTTGCAAACGGCTTACTGCAGCCATTGAAGCCAATGCTTCCCCTCGGAAACCTAAAGTGGTCAGGTTCAACAGGTCTGTTTCGGTAGATATTTTACTGGTTGCATGAGGTCGGGCACAAGCTGCTAAATCTTCTTTTGTCATGCCGCAACCATTGTC
>CACXDK010000414.1 GCA_902766345.1 uncultured Spirochaetaceae bacterium
AGAAGAACTAGCAAAGCAGATTTATGATTATTGGTTTGTCCAGTTCGATTTTCCGAATGAGGAAGGAAAGCCTTATAAATCTTCTGGTGGGAAGATGGTTTATAATGAAGTTTTGAAACGTGAAATTCCAGCAGGTTGGGAAATAAAGAAAATTTCTTCCCATATAAAAGAAAATATTGGTGGAGATTGGGGAAAAGAAGAACCGGAAGGTAATTATCAGTTAAAAGTATCTTGTTGTCGTGGTGCAGATTTAGTGTCGATGACTGATTTACCAACAAGATACATATTAAATTCGAACTCTTATAAATTACTTGAAGAAGATGATATGATTGTTGAAATATCTGGTGGAAGTCCGACTCAGGCAACAGGTCGTTGCGTATTGATTTCAAAAGAAATTCTAAACTCTTTTAACGACAAATTAATATGTTCAAACTTCTGCCAAGCATTATCAATATCAGATAAAGATTATGTTTCATATTTTTATTACATGTGGAAAATGTTTTATAACAGTGATGTTTTTTTCAATTTTGAAGGTAAAACAAGCGGAATTAAAAATTTCCAATATGATACATTCGTTGCTGAAAAATGGTATTTCCCACCAAAAGATTTAGCAAAAAAATTTAAGGAAATAGTTTCTCAGAATTATATGAAGAAATGTGCATTAGATCAGGAAAATAAACATCTAGCAGCATTACGTGATGAACTTTTACCGCTTCTAATGAACGGACAAGTTACGCTAAATTCCTGTTTATCTGCGCATCACTTCTTTCTTTTTACTAAATTTACTATATGGGAGGTGAAGGAGTATGTAACATGGATGCTAAAATGCAGATATTACAAAGTTTTCAATCACAACTTTGTAAATCTTTGGACAATGAACAGGTAACTCGAGTATGCAGAATTTTGGATGGAATTCTAGATGAGTATTCGATTTGTAAAACGCAGAAAACAGAATCAAAATTAGATTTATTGTTAGAAGACTTTATTCAGGCAAAAAAGCTTGAAGGTTGTTCTGAGAAAACATTAGCATATTATAAATCCACCCTAGATAAATTATTTAAATCTACAAATAAACCAGCAGCTGAAATTACTTCTGAAGATATAAGAAGGTATCTTTCCAATTTTCAAACTACAAGACAGGTTTCAAAAATGACTATCGATAATAACAGACGTATTTTTTCTACTTTTTTTTCATGGCTTGAGAATGAGGATTTGATTTTGAAAAGTCCGATGCGAAAGATTCATAAAGTAAAACAAGATATAACAGTTCAAAAAGTCTTTACTGATGAAAATATGGTGATTTTGCGTGATAAATGCAAGGATGTACGAAGTAAAGCTCTTGTAGACCTTCTTGAATCTACAGGAATACGTGTTGGTGAGCTCGTAAAGTTGAATAAATCAGACATCGATTTTGAACAGCGACAAACTATCGTAATTGGAAAAGGTGCAAAAGAACGTGAGGTTTATTTTAATGCCAGTGCAAAATTGCACTTAAGAGAATATTTAGAGTCCAGAACTGATGATTGCCCGGCTTTATTCGTTCAACAAAAGGCTCCGTTTAATCGACTTTCGATAAGCGGAGTTGAATCTACGTTGAGAAGGCTTGGAAAATGTGCTAATATTAACAAAGTACATCCACATAGATTTAGGCGAACAATGGCCACAGAAGCAATAAATCGCGGAATGCCTATTGAACAGGTTCAGCGGCTTTTAGGGCATGCAAAAATTGATACTACAATGAGATATGCTCAAGTGGATCAACAGAATGTTAAGATGAGTCATAGAAAATATTTAGGATAATGAAACGTAACGAATTCGATACGTTTAAAAGTGTGAAATGGTGAATTGAACATGAAACTTAAAGATATTTGTGAACAAGTGACAGACAGAATTTCTAGTGAAAAAATTAGTTTAGATGAATATGTTACGACTGACTGTATTTTGCAAAACAAAGCAGGAAGATCAATAGCTACTAATCTTCCACCACAAAAATGTAATCTTACTCGTTATAAAAAAGGCGATGTTCTTATTGCAAATATTCGTCCATATTTACGAAAGATTTGGTTTGCCGATTCTGATGGTGGATGTTCGGCAGATGTTTTGACTTTTAGAGCAAAAAATAATCACATTCCAGAATTCTTATATGCTTTATTAATGCAAGATAGTTTTTATGATTATGTTATGAAAGCCACGAAAGGAAGCAAGATGCCTCGTGGTGATATTAATCATATTATGAATTTTCCTCTTGCCAGCGATAACTTAAACGAAGCAAGAATAGGAAAACTCATAACAGCGATTGATAAAAAAATTGCAATCAATCGGCAGATAAACAGGAATTTAGAAGAACTAGCAAAGCAGATTTATGATTATTGGTTTGTCCAGTTCGATTTTCCGAATGAGGAAGGAAAGCCTTATAAATCTTCTGG
>CACXDK010000415.1 GCA_902766345.1 uncultured Spirochaetaceae bacterium
GATTTCTTTTGTTTTTATTGTTGTTGCCCTTCTTATGTGTACAGGCTTTGTTCTGTTTAACCTGCTTAATCCTCTTAAGAAAGTTGAGAAGACAATTAATGATATTGCTTCTGGTAATGCAAACCTTACAAAAAGAATTACTGTGTCTTCAAATAATGAAATAGGTGCTATAGTTGTTGGCTTCAATAACTTTACTGAAAAGCTTCAGTCTATTGTCACTGAGCTTAAAAAGTCTCAGGGAACTCTTTCTAATGCTGGTGATATTCTTTCCAAGACTACTACAGATTCTGCCAATGCAATTGAAAACATCAAGAGCAGCATTCAGGATACCACCTCTGGCATTCAGGATCAGACAAAGGGAATTGACGAAACTTCTGATGCGGTAAATGAGATTTCAACTAGCATTTCTTCTTTGGAAAAAATGATTGCGAACCAGTCAGCTGGTGTTACACAGGCTTCTAGTGCTGTTGAGGAAATGATTGGAAATATTGATTCCGTAAATACAACAGTAGAAAAAATGGTAGATTCATTTAATGTTCTTGCAGAAAGTGCAAAAGATGGATACCGCAAGCAGTCTGATGTAAATGATATGATTCTTAAGATTGAAGATGACTCAAAGCTTTTGCTTGAAGCAAATGATGTTATTGCAAACATTGCAGAACAGACAAACCTTCTTGCTATGAATGCTGCTATTGAGGCTGCTCATGCAGGTGAAGCAGGTAAGGGCTTTAGTGTTGTTGCAGACGAAATCCGTAAGCTTTCAGAAACATCTTCCACACAGTCTAAGTCTATTGGTGAGCGTCTTAATCATATCAGGGCATCAATCGAAAATGTTGTATCGGCTTCTAAACAGACAAGTGCTGCATTTAATACTGTTGCTAACGGAATAAAAGATACTGACGGTCTTGTTCAGACAATTCAAAATGCAATGACTGAACAGAAGGAAGGTTCTACTCAGATTATTCAGGCTTTGCGTGATATGAATGACAGTACAAGTGAGGTTAATTCAGCTTCAAAGGAAATGTCTGAAGGAAATAAACACATCCTTAATCAGGTTGGAGACCTTAAGCTTAGTGCAGATAAGATGAAGGTCTTTATAGATTCTATGGATGCCAGCGCAATGCTGATAGACAAAAGCAGTTCCGAACTGGTAGACATTTCTTCTAAGGTTAGTGATGCAATTTCTTTGATTAGTTCTCAGATTGATCAGTTTGAAGTCTGATGCTTTTTAATTTATAGTAAAAAAGCCCCTGTCAGGGGCTTTTTTTTATACGTACAAAGTTTTATTTTATAATATCGTAATACCATAGGCCGCTATAATTATGGCCGTTATTTGAACCGTAAACTTTTAATACTTCTCCTTCTGGAACGGTAACCTTTAGTTCAAAAATGCCGTTTCCTTTTTTTTCAAAATTTACAAGAGAATCTTCAAGTTCAACTGCAATATCTGAAAAGTCAGAACTTTCCACTTTGAACAAAACTTCATCACCAGTTTTAAGGCGACCACATACAGGAGCAATCAATTTTGTTCCTGTAGAATTGTTATACACATTATATGTTGTAGGATATTTTACAACATCTCTTCCAAAACCTTTGTAAGAAGCTTCTGCCTTTACATTAAATTCTAAAACAGGCTCCATGATTCTTGGGTTCAATTCCAGCAGTTCAAAAATCTTTATAAGATTTTCATTCTGAGCTTTGTTCAAAAGATCTTCTTTTATGTAATAGGCATCATTTTCTTTTGACTTCATAAAAGAAGATTTGAACATCTTCAATTCATTGCTTGTAATGGTTTTATCAGCAGCCAGCTGTTCTGCTGCAGGCATGATATTTTTTTCAAAGTCCTTAATTCCAAACTTAAAGCCATAATTATCTACATCTGCCTTTTTTGCAAAAAGCATTGCTTTATAATCTGCCGTATCAGGAACATCAATTGAAAAATATAAAGTATCTTTGCTTCTGTTAAGCCAGCTTGCATTTGTTACATCATTCTGATTTTTGTCTCTGATTTCAGAAGTTACTGTTGTGCCGGAATCTACCTTAAAAACATACTCTGTTTCACCAGTAATTACAGTATCATATAAAGGAATGTTCTTAGAAAGAGACAAGCCCGATTCAAAGAATTTACCTGCAATATATGGTTCTTTTACAAACTGCTCTTTTGAACGTCTGTCCGATTCTGGAAGATACTGATAATTAGGATCTTCTGGAAGGTGTGAGTAAATAAAGTTTTCTGGCTCAAGGAACAACCATTCCGTAGAATAATGCTTTATCCAAGTGTGAATTTCTACAATGCCTGCATCCCATGCAACATCAACGAGCTTCCAAACTCCATTGATGTTTACAGCATTCCAAGTGTAGTCAGGCTTTTTTTCAAGCTTTCCACTGTAGCCTAAACCTTTAGACCATCCCTTTACATTAACAGCTTCAATGCCAGCGGCTGCACACATTTCCTTAAACAAAGTTGCATAGCCTTCTCCTAATGCAACCTTTTTTTTCATTACAGAAGCTAAATCCTGCTGTTTATTCTTGCCAGAAAAATACTGCTGGGTATCGAATGCAATGTTATCACAAATCCAGTCATGAAGAATCTTAACTTTCAAAGCATCATCATTTACTCCTTCTGTAAGATTTTGAACAAGAGAAGCCAAACCTGTTTTTGGGTTTTTGAATGCTGCCACAGAAATTTTTTCTGGTACAGAACGAACACGGGCATCCATTTCTGCTGCAAAAAGACAAGTTGTAATGAAAGCACAAACAAATAATGCAAAAAGTTTTTTCATAGTTATAATCCTTATCATCTCATTTTGTGTTTATA
>CACXDK010000416.1 GCA_902766345.1 uncultured Spirochaetaceae bacterium
AAAGTTACAGTTCCAGAAGAACGCTCAACTTCAGTTATCTTCGCTTTTAATGCTTGCTGAAAGATATCATTTTCAATAAGTTGCTTATTAGCTTCTTCAACAAGAGTTTTCTTTGTTATTTTTTTATAAATGGTATAAGCTGCAGCCCCTGCAACCGCTGCTACGGCAACACCTACAGCAACTCTTAGTAATAACCCAAGCATTTTTATCTCCCAAATTTATTCTGTAACAATCAACATCCCATCGTTTTCAAATAAATGCGACTGGAAGTTTGAATCAATGTTTACAAAACTTACAAGTCGAATCTTCAAAACTGTTTTTGTTTCGTCGTCATAAAACCACTGTAGAATACTCTTGTCTTTATCAATTTCTTCTGTTACGGGGTATCCAAGCCCCTTCAGAATTTCATCAGTTGGAAGTGCAATAATCATCTTTGTTTTCTCACCAAAATTATTTTTTTGCCCCTTGAACCAATCTGACAAATCTTTTGAGCTAAGATTTTCCGTAAAAGATTGCTTATCTAGAAGATCATGTAATCTTTTTAATCGTTCTTCTGCAAGTTGCGCTTTGGCTTCAAATTCTGCTTCTCTCTTCAATTTTTCATTATTCGGGTCTTTTGACTTTAAGTATTTGTATACGGCATAAATAGCAACGCCACCAATAGCGACGCCGATTCCAAAAGGTAAAAGATTCTTTATCATATAATGCATATCATGTCCTCCAATGTTCTTATCTAAGTTCTATTTCCATAATTACAGGAATATGGTCGGAAATTTCGTTATAATATTTATCATTTTCTCCGTTATAGTATTTTTCTACACAGTCAATTCTATTCCATGTTTTTTTTATATTCTTAAATGCTTCATAATCAAAAGAAAAATGATCATAATTACTTACATAATAATTTCCTTTAGCATCTTTTGAATCTCTCAAAGATGTTAATTCATCTTGAACAATTTGAATTTTCATATTGTCATATTCTTCAGAGTTTACTATGTCATTTTCGTCTGTAGAAATAAGTGCAACTTTCTTTCTAAATGGTCGCTTGAGTTCAAGATTATAATCCCCCAATAATATTGTATAATGAGGAATATCATCTTTATAAACTTTTTTTGCCCAACGAGGATAAATATTTTTTAGCAAAACATCTAACTCTCTTCGTCTTCTGTCAAATGCTTCCTTATAACTATTATTTCCATAATAATTGTGTACGCAAATTAGTCTGATTTCAAAATTTGTACCGCCTGGTAGCCCTTGAGGTGAAAAACGGGCATAATATGGAGCTCTTATAATCCCATTGACTTTTGCAAGCATTGTAGGTTCACTTAGTCTAGTTCCAGTGTTTGTTTCTGTAGTTACGAGTTTTATACGTTTTTTGTTCCATAAAAAGGCATATCCTTCAGCTCTGTTATTTCGTTCTTCACTTTGAGAATCCGCCCATGAAAAATCATAGTTGCAACCAAGTTCAAACAATATAGACTTTTTAAAACCCTCCGGCATTTGTTTTGTGAATGGAGTTCCTTCATTTAGTACTTCTTGGAAAGCTATTATGTCAAATTGTTCATTTCTTATGATTTCTGCAATTTTTTGTAAATTCCTTCCGCCTTCTCTAAAAGCTACATTACGACCGAGATTGTGTAAATTGAATGAACCTATCTTATACCCCATATTATTATTTTACACCTCTATTTTCGTAATTTCAAATTATTTTTATGAAAATATCTTTTGTTTATTTTCGTATTATTTCTGAAAATATAAGTATGTCCAAACCGTTGCTAGAAATTCTTGCCGAGAATGTCAGGTTCTATCGAGCAAAAACTGGATTAAGCCAGTTTAAATTTGCTATTCAACTCGAAATCTCTCCTTCCTACCTCAACGACATAGAATCTGGTAGGCAATACGCATCACTCAAAATGCTCGAACGACTTGCCAAAGAATTTAACATAGAGACTTATCAACTTCTTCTTCCGCAAGGAACATCAAAAGAAGAGGCTCTTTCTATAGAATACTAAGAAAATCTTCGCATACTTAAAGAACAGGTCTGTGAACTTTTTGATGAACGATTGGAAAAATAACTTGCTCATTAACACAAAATCTTAATCATCGTCGTCCTCGTATTCCTCATCATCATCTTCTTCTTCCAAGTCAGAAATCCTGTTATCCAGCTCTGATACCCAATCGTCAGTTTCTTTGATGCTGTTTTTTAGTTCCTTGTAATTTGACTTTACCCGCTGCTCCAATTCATTCAGCCTTTGGTTTATTTTTTTTATGCTATCGTTCATGCGATTCTGAAATTTTTCGGCAAGCAGGATGTTTATCGCCTCTTTAAGATTGTCTGCGCGCGGCGTTTTGAGGATGTCGATTATAGCGAGGATGTTTTCGGCAGTCTGAGTTTTTGAGTCCAGTTTTATTGAGCCAGAATTTGCATCCTTCTTTGCGGCATTAATTTCTTCTATTAAATTGCTAATTTCCAAGTCCGTTTCTTCTCGGTTCTTTTGAATCACCTCAAGTTTCAGTTCATTTCGCTGAGATTCGAACTGGGTGTAGTACTGTTGCTCATAGTAATCACAATCTCTCTGCCATCGCTCGTGCCTGATTCTCCAGTCATCTTTGCCGAAAAGCAATGGTTTTATAGGTTCCGCTCCTGCATTCTGGAGAATATAAGTCCGCTTGTGTTCCATATCGAACTCAAATAAGGAATTGCCGCTCAGACCAAGCAGATATTCTTTACGCTCTTTTTCTTTCTTGAGGCTGAGTTCAAGCTCGTCAATTTTTCTCTGTTTCTCAAGCAGTT
>CACXDK010000417.1 GCA_902766345.1 uncultured Spirochaetaceae bacterium
AGATAATTACGCCATCCCTGTTTAGGCTGTTTTGGGGAAAAATGTTCAAAACATTCATTCATGCCGCCGGCAGGACATAAAAATCCGCACCACAGCCGTCCGAAAAATATTCCAAGTATAAACATCAGCGTAAATACAATAAAGCTGCCGTTTATGATGTGCTGCATTGCCGCCATAATTATTATGTATGGAGAAAAATACCAGATTGTAATTGGAAACAACAGCATTGAAAATGTAATTAGAAATTTGCGTATGTTCTGTAAAGTCATAAAATCCTCCGATTTTGTCTGCCAAGTAAACTATGCAACTAATTATTTTATAGCATTACCAAGTAAACTTGTCAAGGATTTTTTATTTCTTGTGCCATCTTTTGAATTTTAGCTTTCCAGGTATCAACAAGTTCTGAAGGTTCTAAAGGCCTAACCTCTGGCCCCCATCCAAGAACCCAGCGTAGGATTGGTTTAAATTGTGATGCTTCAAAAGTTAGGATAAAACCGTCATCTGTTTCCTCAAAATTTTGATTGTCTCCCCATATTCTATCTTTTGAATATAGATATGCATAACTGTCTTTTTCGAACTTTATTTTGTAAAGCCTTGGCGTTCTATCATTATAGCAACCGAAATTTCCAGAAAGCGTATGGAGAAAGTTATAATCTGAAGGCAAAAGAAAGTTTTCTTCTTTCTTAAGAATATCAACACGCTTAATTCTTGAAAGATTGAATAGCTTCATTCCTTCGTGTTTCTTTTTTAGGCATTCTGCCCAAAGTTCCCAACTGCCGTTATCAAAAATCAACTGATAAGGTCTTAGCGTATATAATGAACAGTCTTTTTTTCCTTCTCCCCTGTATTGAATGTTTATCGGGTTGTTATGTTGCATTGCTTCGTAGATTTTATCCCAGAACTCTTGATTAATGCTTGACTGTGGGGCACCTGTAAAAACTATTCTAGAAAAGTTTTCTTTATAATCATTAGAATAATCCAGTTTATCTTTTTCTTTTTCTAAAAAATCTTTTGCTTTCTCATAGACGGGAGAATCTTTTATTGTTTCCAAAAAATTTGAAATTATAGTCAGGCTTTCAATTTTATCGTGACTGTTTATTTCTCTTGCCTCAATCATCCTGCTATATGCTATGATTTTATCAGTGTTTGGGTCATAGTAATACTTTCCTCCAATACCCTTTTTTATATTCAGTTTTTCAAGTTCCGGGATAATCCTTCTGTAGATCGTTTTAACGCTAGAGCCCTTTGAAAAACCGCTCTGCATAAGTACTTCTGAAATTTCTTCTATAGTCAGTTGCCTTCGATCCTCTATGAACACAGTTTTAAGGCATTCAAGCTGTCCGCTTTCCTTTTCTGACTGACGGATATGTTCTTTAATAGGAATTGCATTTTTCTGTATATAATCCTCAATGAACTTCTTTTTCTGAGTTTCAGAAGGTTTATGATTATTCTTCTTTAAATATTCATATTTGAATGCCTCCCATTCTTCAAGAGCTTCTTCTTCTACAATCTCATACTCTTCATCAGTTATATTCAGTCGTTTCATAAAAAATCCTATTAACCTGAAAATTTCTCATTTTTTGAGAATGCTTTTTTATATTATAAATGCGTAATTATGAAAATACAATATTTTTTTATGGAGGAATTCTATGAGAAGAAGAAGAAATTCATTTGTAGGCAGTAATATTACTTATACAAAAAATGAGCCGTATGCTGTATGCTTCTATCTTTATAATGTATTCAAGACAAAATCAAATAAGATTTTAATACGTGAATATGATGAGTCTATCAATGCTTTTCTTGATTACACAGAGACATTGGATAGAACAGAACGCCTTTCAAAAATTCTTGAATATGAAGTTAAAGTGCTTGAAAAGCAAAATATTCTTATTCCTCTTGTTGAACCTGCTTCAAAAGAAATGATGTTTGATGACTGTGATATTCCTTATATCTATGAGCAGGATAAAAAAGTTGATAGGGAAATGCGCAGCTATGATAGAATAGATAAGGTTTTAATTGATTTACACAGAGTTATGTTATTTGCAGATAAGCCTGTTTTTTCTTCCATTATAAATGCAGTAATATTTAGAAATGGATCTGATTATTCTATGAATCAAAAATTGAACCTTACAAAAAAAATGCAGGAATCAATCTATGATATATCTAAAACAGAGTTCCTTGTTAAACAGGTAGGGTTAAGTGAGGATGAGGCAAGATATGTTCTTTGTATGAGTCGGCTTAACACTATGGAAGCTTTAAGAGATTTCTCGAATAGTGAATTTACTAACAGCTTGGCAGATATTTTGGGAATGACTCAGAAATCTCTAAACAACTTGCTCCGCAGTGACCAGAAATTAAAGTCATTCGGTTTTATAGATAATGAAGGTGATTATAATACTGCACTGAATGACTGCATCAGCGAACAGAGCATTGAGCCTTATTTTAGTGATCTTCTAAAACCTCTTGATTGTAGCACAGCTTATTCGCTGGAAAGTTTTTCAGTACAGAAAGAATCTGTTGAAATATGTACAGAACTGCTCAATGGCAGAAATCCAGTTTCCATTCTTTTTTATGGAAAACCAGGAAGCGGGAAGACTGAACTGGCAAAGTCTATCTGCAAGAATAATGGTAAAAAAATATACATATTTAAAAATGAAGCAGAAGCTGAAGATAAAGGTGATGTTTTTAGACGTCTGGTATGTCTTCTTTCCATGGATAGAAGTGATTCTGTAATTATAGTGGACGAGGCAGATTCCCTTTTACGGACTCTTGATTTTTCTTTTTTCGGTAAAACTCCGTCAAAGACAAAGGGCACTGTGAACAAGATGATTGAAAACTGTAAGAATAAAGTGATTTATATAATAAATCATCAGCAGCAGATTGATGATTCTACTCGCCGTCGCTTTACATTCAGCATTTATTTTGAATCAATGCCAAAAGCAATGTTGAAGAGTATTGCAACGCAAAGAATTGAGCCATTGGATATTACTGATGATACTAAAACTGAACTTGTTTCTATGCTCGATAAATACCATCTTACAGGGCAGAGCGTAGACAATATTGTTAAGACAATTGAGGCCATAGAATGCAAAGATGAAGAAATCCTGCTTAAAAAAGCAGAAATTGTTATGAAGGAAAACTCGTTTTTACTCAACGGCAAGAAAAAGAAAATGCGCGACAAAGTAAAAGCAGAATACGATCCGCGTGTTCTTAATGCATCTATGGATCCATTAAAAATCGTGAACATGGTACAGAATGCAGCAAGGTATGCAGAAAAGAATAAGAGTACAGAAAACGGAATACGAATGCTTTTCTATGGATTGAGCGGAACAGGTAAAACTGAACTTGCACGCTATATAGCAGAACAGCTTGGAAAAGAAATTATTTTGCGCCGCCCAAGTGATATTTTGAGCTGTTGGGTCGGGGAGGATGAAAAACATATACGTGAAGCATTTGAAGATGCAGAACAAAACGATGCCATTCTTTTATTTGACGAAGCAGATACATTCTTCTATGACAGAAATCAGGCTCAGCGCACATGGGAACGGTCTCTTGTAAATGAATTCCTAACTCAAATGGAAGAATTCAGTGGCATTTTGATTTGCACGACAAACTTGCGTAACATAATGGATCCTGCGATGCAACGAAGATTCCATATTCTTGTTGAGTTCAAACCGATGAAGTTTGACGGGATAAAAATCATGCTAGATAAATACTTCCCTGATTATCATCTTTCTAACAAAGAAGTTGAAGAACTAGAAGACAGCGAGAGTGTAACTCCTGGTGACTTTGGAGCACTTTCAAGCCGTATCCGTTTTATGAACCCTGATGACGTTAACTCTGAATACATTTTGGGTGAACTTAAAAATCTTCAAACAGAAAAGAAAAAGCAGTGGAAGGAAGAAGGATGTTCTAACGAACACAAGATTGGATTTA
>CACXDK010000418.1 GCA_902766345.1 uncultured Spirochaetaceae bacterium
AAATAAATCTTGTCCGGAATCTCTTGAAAAAGTCCAGGAGTTTAATTCTTCATCAGAAAGAGGCTTATTCTTTCCATGCCAGATAGTCCATTCCTGCAGAAGTGATTTTTCAACCATTTCATCAAGAGTTCTTACCAGTGGTTCTATACACTTCTGTTTATAATGCCTTCCTCGTTCAGCTTCTTCCGCAAAGGTCGGTATTTCAGGTGTATATGCAAGAAGAGATTCCACAGAAACGCTCTCAGCATTCTTTTTTTTCTTGTTCATGTTATAATGCGCTGCAAGTTTTTTCCCGATGTAGTAAAAGTTTTTGTTTTTCGAAGAAGATAGGATTCCCAAAGGATATGGCATAACCTGACTATGGACCAAATATCTAGCGAAAGACAATGCTATTCTAAAGTGAACGTATTCCCCAACCTGTCCTTTTGGAATGGCATCTACATAATGAACTTCGAGCTTTTCGCTTATTTTTTTTCGCTCTTTTCCCTTTCCAACATGATAAGTAATTGTCGCAACTGTACTTGCATTGAATAAAGCTTTGAGATCTTTCTTTAATTGTTTTACAGCATCTTCTTTTACGGTAAGTTCTCGGAAATGCATATAATCTTCAACTCTGAACTTACAATCAAGATGTTTCGTAAGTTCTTCATCAGAGCCTCCATAAGGCAATACCTCGGTAAGTCTCAAAGCAATAATATCTAGCAACTGAGAAGAAGTCATAGAAAGAGTATTCTTGTCAGGCTCACTTAAAACGACCTCTCCACCTCCAATTTCATTAAGGTCAAACAGCCATCCCTGTTCTCCGTTTTTATCAGTAATTTCTCGATGTTTTGTTTTCTTACTGTTTACAGTAGTAAAAGTATTTGTTAATTGACCTTCGTAAATATTTTCATATTTGCCGTTTCCCAATACCGCTGGCGGAACAACAGGAACGGCTTGAGGAATTACAGGAACTATAACTGTTTCATTTTTCTTTGGAGCCATTAATAAATTCCTCCTACATAAATTCCATCTTTTTCGGGATATTTGAAAGTTCCGTATTTGGTTCCATCTGGCCGTATGTAAGAAAGCATCCAATTCGGATTTGGAAATAATTCAAATCCCATAAGATTATTTAATATAACTTCGTAATTACTGCACCATGTTAAAACAAGAGAATCGAACTTGCTCAAAAACGCAACTTTCTCTGTAAGTTTCAACATGTCTTTATCAAGTTTCATATCATCAGCATTCAATTTATGAAAGTATTCAAAATATTCTTTATTGCTTGGTGTAACATATTTTTTTATTTCATCGATTTTTGCATTTAGTAAATCAAAGTCCTCGACAACAGAATCAACGTCATAACAATAGCATTTCATAAATGGCAGCTTGTAAGTCTTCATGAGAATCATCATGAGACTTTCACAAGCAAGAATACCTCTGAATGATGCATGGACCAAAGAATAATTATTCTTCATACCTTCCAAATTATTTACATGTGTGTCCTTTGCAAAATTTTCCAGTGTCATTAAATATTGAGTTTTTATCCCTGGATTTGCTTTTACAGTCCATTCAGCTCGCATTATTTCTGCAGCAGAACACTCAATTCCGTTGAACCATCTGTAAAATTGATGAACAAAAGAATTTTCCTGTTTGGAAAGCCCAACAATCAGGTTTCCAATTTGTGACATATAATAAAAATTATCATATTCAGGCTTGCTAAGTTGCTGGCTCATCATAGTAATATCTACCGTACTAGGATTTTTTGGGGTTTTTCCCATTTGAACCTCAGCAAGCCTTCTTAATAATTCTATTCCTAATTCTTCACCGTTCATATTTATCTAAAATCATCAAAAAAACGCCCTGTTTTCACATCAGACGTAAAATTACTCAAATTCAGTTAAAAACACGCTAAAAAGGCCCTTCTGACGCGTCTGAGGGGCTATTTTTAGCCTACTTACGCTTAATTACGATTCCTTTGGAGAGGGTAACGGCTCCCATCTGTTCTTCTAGCTTCAAAAAATTAGCACTTGCAATAAGACCGTTAGAAAGGCTCATGCCGTGTGCTGCAAAATAAGATTTAAGCTCATTTCTCATTGATTCTGGAATACGCATCGAAATCATAACGCTTTTATCCGTCTTTTTCTCTTCTACAGGCGTTGCGTTTACTGCAGAATTAAAACTTTCTAACTGTTTGGAAACATCTGCAGTCTGTACAGGCGCAGC
>CACXDK010000419.1 GCA_902766345.1 uncultured Spirochaetaceae bacterium
CCTATAGAAATTAATGATTTTTATACAGAGGGGCAGTGTAACAATACAGATAAACAAGAACTTAAATTTAATGAATATGATGATTATTGTTTGGCCTATTACCCAATCAACTTGGATAAAGGACTAGGTGTTAAGGTAATAATTGAAGCACAAAAAGAAACACCCGAATTAGTTGGCTCATTGACAGTGGATTTATGTGGAGAAGGATATGACAATCCAGAAAATGAATTTGGCTATTGTTTTTATGATGATGAAAAAATAACCATTGATGGAACTATTATGTTTGGAAATGATCACCCGAATAGTGCAAATCTTCGAATATTCACTGATGGTACTTTTGGACTTAGTATTAGTTCGATACAGGTATTGTACATAAGTTCGAGCATGAGATTTCCCAAAATATTGATAGTATGGATTGTGCTTTTCTCGCTTATTTTTTTAGTATATGCTGTTTATTGCTTACAAAAAAGAAATAAGCGGTATGATACTACAGTATTAACTCGAAACAAAGAAATAGATATAGTTAAGTTTATTGCACTAATTTTAGTTTCATGGGGACATTTTGTTGGTGTAGGAACCAATGCGATTGATATACAGGGAGTTATTTCACAAGGAGCTATCTCTGGAACTTTACTGCCCAGGACTACACATGTTTTATGGCGACTGGAGGATTTTATATACGGTAAAACTGGCATAGAGTTTGCGGTTGTTGGTGTAGTATTATTTTTCATCTCATCAGGTTTTTTCATCCCGGTAATGCAAAAAAAGTATAATTCTTCTGATGGTAGCAATCTTTTTTTTCATTCAGCGAAAAAAATAATTCCAACTTTAATGATATGTGTGTTGTTAAATGGATGCCTTGTGTTTATGTCTTCAGGAATTAGTTATTCAATTAAGCAATATATAGCAACTGCATTTGGGATTGCGCTGCCATTAGGCATAGTTTCAACTATGGGCGTGTTGTGGTATTTAGAAGTACTATTTTTAGTATATTTATTGTGTTCAATAATTAAAAAAATAGATTTATATAATTTGTTCATTTTGTATGTTATTTCATTTGTTGTTATTTCCGCCTCCAAGTCGTTAAACGATATTTCAAGCGGGTGGCTTGTGCTAAATATGGCTTATTTGGTTTCATATGCAGGAATATGTTATTTGGGAATAGGTTGTAGTTTACTCAAAAATAAAAGAACCCCAATCTCAGTTGGTGCATTTCTTCTAATGTTTATAGTAACAATTTGTAATTTAAAGTTTTATCAGGAAAGTAATTGTATTAGTAGTAGTTATACGAATATATACACATATATTTTTGCGGCAATTATTTTTGCTGTTTGCAATGGATTCTGCAAGTATAGTAGTTGGTACAATAATTCTTTTTTGGAATATATAGTTACAAAATTTGGGAAGATATTTTTATCATTTTATTTACTACATGTTCACTTTGGATTTACAGTAATATGGATTGCAAGACAACTTGGGCTTAGTACTTATACAGCTCTCATCTTAGCGTATATATTTTCGGTTGGTGTCGCTTATCTTACAACTAAGACCATAGAAATATTAAAATCGCGTACAGCGCATTTTTTTATAAAAACTGAGTAATATGAGTTTATCTTTAAACAGTTTATGCAAATCTGCTGAGTTAGAGTGGTTATCACCTACTAAGTCACTATAGGGGGAACTTTTCTTGTCTGATGATGATTTATCAGTGTAAATGAAATGGTATTGATATTGCGAAATTTGTCAAGGTAGTTGTCAGTAAAACCTTGTTATTAAGTTACTATATTTCACTTGCCTCCTACAGGCTATCCGGATCAATTTAAACTGTCAACGGCAAGCCAAGGTTGCATGTAAGTCCTCAAACATGAGTACCATACATGAATAAAACCCGCATTGCTACGGGCTTTAGATAAATATTAATGTAACTTGAAAATTTAAGATTTTTAATACATGCTTGGACATTTCTTCCGAACGTTTTTAGACCAAGGTAGCAGGTCATTCAGGAAGTTAAGATTATTATCTTCCATATGCTTAGGTATTTCTGTTAGCAGAAGTTCAAAGTACTGGTATGTGTTAAGTCCATTGGCTTTTGCTGTTTCAGATATGCTGAATATCATAGCACTTGCATTTGCTCCCTTAGAAGAATCAATAAGGACAAAGTTCTTGCGAGCGATAGTGAATGGCAGTATAGCTTGCTCTGCATAGTTGATATCAATAGGGATTTTATCGTCGGTTAAGAATAAACGAAGGTATTCTTACTGATTGATACTGTAAGCGAGAGCCTTGCCTATAGTGCTGTCATGCGTTACCTGATTGTATTTTAATTTTGCCCATGCAAAATAGGCATCGACTTTCTCTTGAAGTACAAGTTGACGCTGCTTTTTATGATCTCTATTTGTGAGGTCATCGAAAGAATTATCGATGGGCATAATCTCGGTTATCAGGACGTAAGCCTCCTCGGCTATGGATCCCTGAGCAGCCTTGACGCCTATGGATTTGATGAACTCTGCGAAGGGCCTTCTTGCATGAACCCAGCAACCTGCTATTTGCAGGTCATGACGTTCCTTACCGAGCTTATGGTAGACCTGGTAGCCATCGGTAACTACTGTTCCAGAGAAATCTTTGGTGAATTCTCTTGGATGGTCCGCCTTTCTAGACGGTTGCCAATCATAGAGAACAATTGGATGTTCTGAGCAGTGCGGGTTATTTCTGTAAACCCACATGTGAGTCTTCTTGCCATTTTTAATTTTGGTTTTGTCGATTTGCATTACCTTAACTGGTGTTTCATCTGCATGAATAACCTTGATGTCATAGATAAGCTCATGCATGCGGTCATAGACTAAAGAAAGATATCTTTCAGCACCATTTATAATCCACTTGGACATAGTATTAGGTTCAAGCTTAATACCATTTGCCTTAAAGGTTCTGGATTGTCTTTCTACAGGTAACGCATTTTCGTACTTGCCATTAATGATTGAAGCTAATAAAGATGGTGTAACAATATTGTTTCTTAATAAGTCCACAGAACGAGGAACTCTAACAATTGTTCCATCGTTGTCTTTTGAAGCGTATATGTGAACATGATGCTCATCGCAGCTGTAGCTTCAACTTCGTTGAAACAGTCAAAAAGAGACAGCTTTCCCTAGATTTCAGAAGAAGCTTCAGATTTTTTACAAAACTGACACCGTTTCATGATTCTGATTTGCTCAGTTAAAAGCTCGATTTGACGATTAGTGTTAGCCAGTTGCTTGTTGGCAGTATTGAGCTGTTCCTGCATAAAGCCCAGCTGACTTTGCAAAGAAAACGCAATGATAACCAATGCTTCTTTATCAAGATTATTAAGTTGTTCATCGGTCATAATTCTGTAATAATTATAACAAAAACAAGGGATTATGATGAATTTGAGGAGTTGTAAAAGTGGTCAAAATGCCTACATATGAGACATTCGTATATTCGGTATAAGGAATCTTAGATTATAGATAAGTATAAAAAGAAAAGTGCCGTGTAGAGCTTAGATGACTATGTAAAAGCCTGTATAGTCGTCATAAGCTGTGCACAGCACCCATAAGGGCGTGAAAACAGCGAAAAAATCTCTGTTTTGCACAATTAATAAATATAGAATCAAGCAGAAAACTTGGGATTAGCATCATAAATGATTGAATCAATGGCGAAGCCTTGCATCAACCATTTGAATTGTTTGGGACGAAGTTGTCTTAGTTCATCACTTGTTCTAGGCCAGGTGAAGTGACCACGGTCAACTCATTTATACAGAAGCAAGAATCCATCTACTTCCCAAAGCAGACCTTTAATCTTGGTTGACTGTCTGCCACAGAAAAGGAATAAGGTGTTTGGCACAAAGAGATTAACTTTATATTTCCTTTTAATGATGGCAGCAAGTGAATCTATTCCATAGCGCATGTCAGTGTAGCCGCAAACCACATAGACTGCAGGGAAGTAATTAAAATCAGCATCCTTAAGCATTGCGCACCGCATTTAGTACTTTGGTAAGGAGAACCTCAGAAGTGTCTTCGGATATTTCAATGGTGAAATCATTAATACTGAGCTTGAGTGTAGATGAATTGGATCTGTTGGGTATAGTTGCACAAGCCGTACGACTTGTACAACTAATGTCATTTTTGCTCGAAAGAGATTCCATTGGAAGTGGAAGAATTTCTGGTAAATGAGATTCAACATATTGATTCTGGAGCTTTTTCTTTCAGTAGTAGAATTGGTGCTTTGTGACGTTGTGAAAATCACACCATTCAGCAACAGTAAGTGAGCCTTCCTGCTGGTCACGAATTGATTCAGCCCAGGAATAGAGTTTAGCTTGACGCATAACTTTTGTAGAGTTCATGAGATAACCTCCCTTTAAAATGTATTTGTGGTAATCATCTCATGAGTGTAGTAGAATTGTAAGGTGCTTATGGTTGGGGATTTACACTCAAAAGAAGAGAGGCAGAAAGCCTAAAAACAGAGTTTGAGTGGAACTTTTTTAGGAAGTTAAGAATATATCAAAGGATAGGGAAAAAGACATGACATTATTAAACGATGTGAAAGTTAGAATAAAGAAAGATTATAATAGAGATGTTTTGTTTGCATTTAATGTAGCATTTATTGTTTCATGCTCTGTATTTGTTGTTTTTTTGGGGCAGAAGTTGTTTTCTGATGTTGTTACATTCCAAAAGAATGGAGATGATCTCAAGCAATGCTTTCCAGGAATAATTAAGGTGCTGAAATATATAAAAATAGGTTTTCTTGGCGGCGTTGATATGGATTCTTTTAATGGAGCGACTGAATTCTTCTCAAGGTCAAATTTACCTAATATGTATTTGCCATATATAGTTTCTGCTTTGATATCATGTGTTATTTCTCCACTGGCATCATATGTTTTATTATATTTCTTTCAACTGTTTTTCAGCAATTACTATTCAATTAGATTATGCAAGCGATTTTTTGGGATATCCAACAGCTTCTCGGTATTGTTTGCGTGTTCACTATCTACAATGGCTATGTACAATGCCTGGTATTTAAGCCATTATTTGGTGACTACCTTATGGCCTATTGCAGTATATATAGAAATAGAAGCGTTAAATAAAAAAGGAGTAAGGAATACCATATTATATTCCTTACCCTACGTGCTGTGTATTACTAGCGGTTACATAACTACTTCGGTAATGCTAGCGTTTGTTGTTTTTTTGATTGCAGTTGCGTACGGATATTTTAATTTTTTTGAAAAAGATTTAAAG
>CACXDK010000420.1 GCA_902766345.1 uncultured Spirochaetaceae bacterium
GGCTTTTTTAAATCCCATGCATCATAAGGAAGTAGGTCTAGATTTGCGTTCACATACATAACTGGTTTATCACATAAGAATGCATAGTCAAATATGATTCCTGAAAAGTCGGAAATCATTATGTCTGCTTTTTTCATTGCATATATATTTTCTCTTTCAAAATCCCATTCAAGATTTTTGTCTTCGGCATAACGCTTTTGAAGTGTATCTAGCATATCTACTTCTGATTTTTTTGACTGTGGGTGAGGGCGGACGATTATTCTCCAGCCTGTTTTTACAAGAGGATCAAGAAGTTTTTCTCCATATTTTTTTAGCAGTGCAGTTTCTCCCCATGAAGGTGATACGAGTACTGTAAAAATATGATTTTCCTCTTCTGGTATAGTTTTTATACGTTCAGAAAGAACATCAAGATATGTACAACCTACAGTTACA
Organism: uncultured Spirochaetaceae bacterium; assembly: GCA_902766345.1. The sequence goes on from CACXDK010000420.1 coordinate 433, forward strand.
AGTTCCTTTTGCTTTATATTCCTCTGCTGCTCTAAAAGCCTAATGTCTTCTCCCTGATAATCTCCTGTAAGAAGAACTGAATCAAAGAAATCCAATCCGAAAAGTCTGTATGTTGTAGCATCGTTAGGCATGTGGACTATATGAGAGTAGTGTGAAACTTTACGGCTTCTCTTAAGCTGGTAAACTTGTAGTCCTGGAGTCGTCATAAGCACGAAACCTGCAGAAAGAAGATTCAGTTTTGCGAATGCTGCATTTCCTTCTCCGATGTATTCACACTTTATATGACTATAACCTGCATCAAGTGCAGGATCATCTTTTGATGATGTATAATAGGTGAGTGTAATACCTCTTTTTTCAAATTCTTCGACAACAGGCTTGAATACGTTCCAGTACTGCTTGCCTTCACTGTAAATTACATATTTTTGGTAAGATGTGTCTGTTACAACTCCATTCTTTTTTCCCGAAAAAAAGACTTTTAGTTTTAGGATTGCTGCCTTTGCAAGAAAAAACAAAGTTGCCGTTGCTCCAATAAGGATTGAGAACAACATGCTTCCTGTGCCCGGATCTATATAAAGAAATAAAAATGTATTCATTGTATTCTCCTGCATTAATTATTTGAGTTGAATGGGGATTTTTGAGTCCAGTTTTTAGATTCAAAAATATTGTCTTTTACATGCCACCATTCATTTTCCTTTATAGAAAAAGTATATTTTCCATTCCAGCCAGCTTGGTGAGCATCGCATGTAGTTATAAACACTCCATCCTTTTTTATTTCCTCTGTGTTTAGAGGTATTGATTTATTTGTGAAAGGGTTTTTCGGTTGTTCAACAATATCTTTTAACAGCAAAGATGGAACATCTGCATTTGTCATAAATGTATTGTCTGTTTCAATATTACCTGTACTGTTGAAATCTTTTACCATAAGCAGACAGTGATAATGTCCCCTTCCTTTGTATTGATTTCCAGCTACGGCATTGTCTAACTCTGCGTTATTATCAAAGCAATCTTCAGTTCCTAAGTTTCCATGATCTGAAGTTAAGATAATTCTAGTATTATCATATACTCCATTTTCTTTTAAATAATTAATCCATTTTCCAAGCATTTTCATAGTTGCCATTTCTGTATGATAGGCTGTATCATTTTTAAACTTAGAAGTTCCTCTGTCGGTTACATTTTCTACAGGCTTATACTCTGGAGCTTGAAAGAAATAATCTTCATGTGTTAATTCATTAGCTATAACGATATAACTGGACTTTTCATTATTGAAGTCTGTTAGGTCATTTAATAAATCTAAAACTGCATAGCTGTCCATTATAACACGAAAACCTTTAGCTTCTGTATTGGAACTCCAATAAACACTATGATTGTACAAAAGTTCTCTTAAAAAAACAGGAACTTCTCTGAAGAAGCTAAAGAAAATAAGATTTCTATGAAGAATCTCTTCTGTGGAATCATATTTCTGACTTTCAGGATGCTTTTTAAACCATGCTTCATTGTAACGTTCCATGGTTTGATAAGCTTTTATTTTATCATAGTCTTTGAATATTGTTAAATCTGTAAATACATTATAGTTAGACCAAGATGGATCTGCAACTGTTGCTGAAAAATTACTTTGCTCTGTAAAAATCCTAGGTAATAAAAGTAAAGCTTCATTATGTTTGTTTACAAGTTCTTCATCAGAACGCTTATTCATTTCTGCAGGGGTATACTCATAGCCTCCATAGAGACCAGGAGAACCCATTAACGTATGTCCATTAAAAGAAATCACATTTGGGTAATAAGTGAAACCTTCAAAAATATTTGATAATTCTGGAGCTTCTTTTAAGATTTCTGGAATGTATTGCCCCTGTGCTCTGTCAAGCATGAATAAGATCACATTTTTTTTATCTTTCGACAGATTAAAAATTGGTTCCACTTTAGTTGCAGATGTGCCCGATGTTTTTTTTGTAAAGTCTTTATA
>CACXDK010000421.1 GCA_902766345.1 uncultured Spirochaetaceae bacterium
AAATCGAACATTGCAAACGGAAAGTCCGTAAATCTTTTGGATTTGGGAACACTTTACATTGCCCTGTCTGGCGGCATGAAAGTTGCACCAAAAACTGCAAGCGAAGTTTCTGCACTTACGGTAAAGTTTTCACCGTCAAAACCACTTACCGAAAGTGTCAGCAACATCGAGATAGACAAAATTGTTTATGTAAATACAGAGCCGCTTATCAGCAGTGTAAAGTGTCTTTGGGAAAATGCGGAAGATGGAACTGTCCTTTTGAACAGAATTGTACGCATTACAGGAAACAAATTGAAGGTAGAAGGAGAAAAGGGAGGTGTATTCTTTTGTCCAACTGATTCAAACGGTGAACCAGACGAGGACGAGTCAAAATGGATTAAAGCCGTTGTAACACGGAATCTTCCAAAGACGGTTGAACTGTATGTTCCTGAAAATCTTGAAGTCGGACAGAATTATGCACTCTGCGTAAAGACACGTCCGAACGCAGATGGAATATATTCTATGGGATTCAGTGACAATGTAACTGCAGCCCAGTAAACTTTTCTGGGAAAAAAATCCACAGGCATAACTCTGTGGATTTTATTTATACTAATTTGTAGCAGAGGATAACAGGATCACACTTGAATATCTGGCAGTAATCTTGAAACTCGCTCTAATATCTTACTATATTAGAGGTACTAAACTCTGCATTAGAAAAATTCAATCCGCTTTTTTCTTTGGTCCTGCTAAAATTCTCCCTTATATCCAGAGTCACGGATTAATTTACGGTCCTTTAGTTTAAATTCCTTGCATCCTGAAAAAACTGCATCTTCAGCCGTTGCCTCGACATAAGAAAGTGTGTTCATGTCTTGTCCGGCTTCTATAAAGCTTTTGCCGTTATCAAATGAAACAGATCTGCACCATATTACGTTCCTGCCGTTAAAATCGACATCACTCAAATAAACGCAGCCGTTAAACGCACCTGGCAGTATGTACACGCTTTCAGTTCCCCCATCAAACTTAACCTTTTCAAGTTCCTCGCAGCCCTCAAATGCACTCTTGCCAATGAACCTGACGCTGGCAGGAATCTCAACGGAAGTGAAATGGCATCCTGCAAAACAGCGGTCACCAATCGCCTGCACACCTTCAGGAACAGAAAACTTTCCTTCGATTCCACAAAGCTCAAAAGCACCTTCCTTGTAAGCATCTCCGCCAACATCGCCAATACATTTTAAGTTACCGGATGCTGAAAACTCAACTTTAAGCAAAGACTTACAGCCATACACACAGCCTGGAAGAATTTCTTCCACAATATCAGGAATTGTAAGTTTTTCCAGCTTTCCTCCCTCAAACAGGCGGTGTGGGAGCACCTTCATAGTTTCAGGAAGCATAACCATTACCATGCTGTCGGGAAACGCATGGGAAGCTATCGAAACAACGGTATCCGGAATGGCAACTCCGTAAACGACATCACTGTTCAGTCCGTTTTCGGAAATGCTCACTACAGGAAAATCTTCTATGGTAACAGGAATTGCTACACACTTTCTTGTTCCCACATAACCTTTGATTACGACTCCCTCGCCGTCTTCAGTAAGATCATAGTCAAAGTCATCCTTGCTGTTCTCCTTGCCGAAATCCTGCCCCATGGCTTTCTGGCGTTTTGTGGAATAGTCATTGGACAGACTGCTGAAGGAATGCTTCATTGCCTTGAACGTCTGCTTAAACGCTTTTCCCCATGCTCCTGCATAAGCACGAGACTCATATCCCGCAATGCCCAAAACAGACAGTATTGTTAAAAGACATATTCCCTTTTTCCAAAAACGCAACATTCAAATTCCTCCTTTTGGCAAAAGCTCAAGGGAACCTTTGCCATTTAAGCATATTTTAGCACAAAATCAGAATATGTAAAGACTATCAAAACATCCCCATAATGCCAGTTGAAAATTTCAGTTCGAAGACGATATAAGGTCAAAATGCTAAAAGTCGCTCATATTTTAGAAAATATGCTATCGTGTCTTTTATGCTGATTTCTTACAGTTTGGAATTTTATCTAAATCATCTCCAAGTTTTTCCTGTACCTCTCTAAGATCCAATTCATTCTGCATATTAAGCCAGAACTTTGAAGTTGTGCCAAAATATTTAGAAAGTCTGAGAGCCATTTCAACAGAAATCTTTCTTTTATTATGAACCAAGTCTAAAATTGAACTTGTAGAAACACCTATATCTTTTGCAAGACGATAAGGAGTTATTTCAAGAGGTTCTAAGAATTCTTCTACAATAATATCACCGATTTTTGGCAGTTCAAATTTATCATCCATGACAGCCTCCTTAGTGGTAATCCACAATCTTAACTTCATAAGCTTCATTATTCTGAAACTTAAACAGTATTCGCCATTGATTATTGATTCTTATCGAGCAATAATCTTTTAGATTTCCAACTAGATGTTCAAATCTATTTCCCGGTGGAATTTTCAAATCATCCTCTGATTCTGCAGAATTAATAATAAGCAATTTTGCAAAAGCCCTTTTATGTATATCAGGCGGAATCCGCGATGATTTTTTCCCATTCCAAATCTTTTCAGTTTCGGAATCTTCAAAGGATTTGATCATAATTAAAGTTTATTATAGTCCAGTATATCTGTCAAGAAGATATATTTCATCATCCAATCGGATTTCTGTAGAACATTTTTTTACAGCCTTTGCAGTTTCATCTGTTATGTAACCGCTTACGCTTCCTGCAAACACAGAACCATTTGTAAGGTTGAGCGTTGCAATTCAGAAAGTAACTTTTTCTGATTCAACAACTTTCTTCGGACGTGTATCACGCAACACCGTGAACATCGATAATATGATTTCTTCCATTTGCGAGAAAGTTCCGTCATACGACAAGTACGAACTCAAACGATTTGCAAAGGATTTGAAAACAGAAATTAAA
>CACXDK010000422.1 GCA_902766345.1 uncultured Spirochaetaceae bacterium
ATGAGCGAAATGTCCGATGGTGCACGTAAAATAAACGAAACAGGTTCTGTTCTTTCAGAGCTTTCAGAAGAAGTAAAAGTTTCTATACAGCACATTGGCAACGAAGTAGACAAGTTTAAAGTATAATTCCAAGACATTTTTACCCGATAACACCACTGTTTTTAGTGTTATCGGGTATATATCTGTACCCCTCATCCTTCCAGTATTGCAAAAATAGCTTTTTCATGTAAAAATATGTTACTAGGGATAAAATCATAGGGGGATAAAATGTATATTACAAAAAAATCAGTGGGATTATTGGGGATTGCAGTCTGCGCCTCGGTTCTATTTCTTTCAGGTTGCAAAAAAAAGACAGAATCAGCAGAAAAAACATATACCTACAGAATAACAAGTCTTGCTCCAAACACATGGAGTCCTACAGATTATCAAATGGGAAATGAAGCTACAATTTATGATTTTGCATCTGACGGACTTTACCGTTACGTTCTTAACGAAACAAAAGATGATGTTGACATAATATGCAGCATGGCAACAGAACTTCCTATAGATGTTACTGCCGACTATGCAGGAAACACTGTATATGGCATTCCAGCCGATGCACAAAAGGGATATGCATGGCGTTTTAATTTTAGAAATGACATAACATGGCAGGATGGAACACCAATAAATGCAGACACATTTGAATATTCCCTAAAGCAATTCCTGAATCCACAAATGAAAAATTATCGTGCATCTGGTTATTATTCAGATAACATGGTCATTGCAAATGCAGAAAAATATTACAACGGCGAAACAGAATGGGAAAACGTAGGCTTCATTAAAAACAATGACTACTCCTACACTTTAGTTCTTTCTGTTCCTCTTTCAGAGTTTTTATTAATTTACAGTTCACCAATTCCACTATTAAAAGAAGACCTTTACGAAGCAAATAAAAAACAGAGTGGCGACATAATTAAAAGTTCTTACGGAACAGATATAGATAAGTTTTCATCTTACGGACCTTACAAGATTGCAGAATATCAGGCAGAAAAATACATAAAGTTTGAGCGCAACGAAAAATGGTTCGGATGGGAAGCTTTCAAAGACAAAGGCTATTACCAAACAACAAACATATACATTCAGTTTATTGCAGAGCATACAACTTCATTAAATCTGTTCCTGCAGGGCAAGCTTGACGAGGAAGGGTTAAGTTCTGTAGATATGGATAAATACGGCAACAGCGAGTACCGAATCATTACACCGTCAACATATACTGTAAAACTGAGCTTCAACATAGACAAAAAATCGCTTAAAGATGAAGAGACAGAAGGCATTAATCACTCAATCATTTCATATAAAGATTTCCGCCATGCAGTTTCACTTTCAATAGATAGAGAAAAATATGTTTCTACAGTTGCAATCGGTTCTGATCCAGGTTATGGGCTTTTTACAAATGCCTACATCTGTAATCCTGAAACAAATCTGCGCTACAGGGATTCCGAACCTGCAAAACAGATTTTGTGCGACTTTTATGAGACAAATAATATAACAGACATAACAGGATACAACAAAGAAAAGGCAAAAGAATACTTCCAGAAGGCATACGATCAGGCTTTAAAGAACGGAGACATTAAGCCAACAGACAAAGTGCAAATAGACATTCACATGACAGTAGATAACGAAGGGCTTAAACGTGCCGTTGCATTCATTCAGGAAGCAATTAATAATGCAACACAAGGTACAGATCTTGAAAACAAAGTCAACATAAAATTTGTTATTGATGAAAACTACTATGAAAACATGAGAAACGGAAAAGTAGACCTTGCCATGACTCTATGGGGAGGTGCAACTTATGCTCCTTACAAAATGCTCTCCTGCTATTGTGATCCTGATTTCTTGAATGAATACGGTTTTTATCCTAAAAAAGAAAATTGTACTATTAATATAAATGGAAAAAATATTACACATACATTATATGACTGGAACACAGAGCTGAATTCTGGTGCCTATGCAGCGGCGGATATAAATACAAAAAACATTATTTTTGCAAATGTAGAAAAGCAACTGCTGTCATATTACAACTTAATTCCATTGTACTATCAGAATTCAAGCAGTCTTATTTCACAGAGACTAATACAGGGTGCAGACCATTACATTAATCCACTTGTAGGTTACGGTGGATTGGAAGAACTGAAATATTC
>CACXDK010000423.1 GCA_902766345.1 uncultured Spirochaetaceae bacterium
AAAAAATAACTGACATTCTGCTTCACAGGCTCTTTTCATAGTCTGTTCAGAACACATTGTATAAGTTCCAAACTGTTTGTTTATGCCTTCCAAACGAGAAGCAAGATTTACAGTATCGCCCATCATAGTATAGTCAAAACGTTTGTTGGAACCAAAATTACCAACAATTGCCATTCCAGTATTCAATCCTATTCGCTGCTTAACGGAATGACCTGTAATTTCAACAAGCTGAGACTGCATCTGTTCAAGTTTCTGCTGACATTCAAGGGCAGCTTCTACAGCCCTCTTGGCATGATCATACTGATATGTAGGAGCATTCCAAAATGCAATGATTGCATCACCTTCATATTTGTCTATAGTTCCACCATGTGCAAGAATAATATCAGACATGGCGCTAAGATACGTATTTAAAAACTGTGCAAGCTGTTCTGGCGACAGACCTTCGGAAATAGTAGTAAATCCCTGAATATCAGAAAAGAATGCAGTAATTTCACGGCGTTCTCCACCAAGCTTCAAAAGATCAGGATTTTCAATCAAATTATCAATAACAGCAGGGCTTAGATACTGACGGAATGCAGACTTTAAATACCGTTTCTGGCGGCCTTCAAGAATGTATGACTCTGCAACAGAAATAATAAAAGAACTTACAAAGGCAAGAACAGGAGCAGAGACAGGCAAAATTACGCCTTTTACAAATATCAAATAAGTTCCTAAGACATAGAAACCTACAATCAAAACAAAAAGAATAGTTTCTGCAACAATCTTTTTCAGCTGAATCTGATTAAATACAGCACCCAGTCCAATACCAAGCATTGTAGAAATCAAAATCAGGATAATAACAATAATTACAGAACAGTCTTTAAGAAAATGTCCTTCAAGAATTGTATCAAGCTGGCAAATATGAACTCCAACCCCAGGATACACAGCAGAAACAGGAGATGTACAAATATCAAACAAACCTGGTGCATACAATCCAAAAAATACATGCATTCCTTCAAAAGCAGAAGGATCAAGTAAATCTCCAGAAAAATCAGGCTCAACGCCCTCTTTTTCAGCACGTTCAATAGCTTCTTCGCTTGCAATAATCTGAGCAGCATTATATGGTGCAAAACGGGTTAAATCCCGTTGAAAACGGACATACATGCCACCATCTTTTGCATGAGGAACATTTGAAAGAAGAGATAAATCATCCGACAGCTGTAAGCTTGCTACAGCCAACCCTGGTTCTGCATTTTCAGAAGGGGCATAAAAACGGTTGCGCCTTGCATATCCGTCTTTATCAAGTATACTCGTTATATTTGCCAAAACTGAAGCAGAACTGGCAATAGGCTCTACAGGTAAAAGAGGTTTTTCAAAAGAAGAATCATAATATACAGCAAGCACAACATTTTCTGCACGTTCACAGGCTTCTGCAAAAGCCATATCATCTTTTATTCCATAGATGGAAGGTTCTGTGTACAGCATATCAAATGCAACAGAAGCCGCATTGCCTCTATGAAAAAAATCAATAATTTTAGCATAACTTTCACGAGGCCAAGGCCATCCCCAATTTTTATTTTCTTTTGCCCAATCAAGACTATCCTGATCCAAAAGAACAACTGCAATTTCTTCAGATGGAGAAAAGGAATCTGCAGTGCGATACATTCGACTGTCATAGGCCTTGTGTTCTACCCAGTCAAGACCTCCAGAAATCTGAAAGATACAAACTGCAGCAAAAACTGCAAGACCTGTTCTAAAAAGACGACGTGCTTTTTTACTTACCTGCATAATCACTCATGATTTTGTTATAACGTTCAGTACGTATCTCATTTACTTTGATAGAATTTGCATTTTTCCCCATATTAGCTTTTACATTTGTAATGCGAGACTTAGGAGAAGGATGTGTTTTATACATACCAGACTTAGAATTCTTCTGATTTTTATCAATTAATTCAAGCATAGTTATCATTTCAGAAGGTGCATAACCAGAAGTTTCAAGAAGTTTTACAGCAAATGCATCAGCTTCAAATTCCTGTTTCTGAGAATATCCGTTAGTTACCATTTGGCTCATAACGTCATTTACCATGCCGTCCATAGCATCTGCCTGAATTTTATCCGTACTAGAAACAACGGCTTTTGCAGTCTGCTTTGTTGCATTCATAAAGCGATCATTCTTTATTGCCTTAAGGCCATGCTTTAGCTGAATATGTCCCAATTCATGAGCAATAACAGCAGCCAGACAATCTTCATTAGATGTACAGCTTACAAGACCTTTTGTAATAAAAATATGTCCTCCCGAAGTTGCAAAAGCATTTACTTCGGTAGAATCAAGAAGCTTTACATGATATCCATTATAAATTTCAGGTACGTCAGAATTTATTACCAAAGTTTGACATATAGAATTCAAATACTGCTCAAGCTTATCTGCTTTATATGTATCATACTTTGTAAGTAGCGTTGCTGCGACAGAACGCCCTATGTAATATTCATTCTCAGGAGAAATTTCTTCAAAAGCTTTTGCTAAGCTATTACCAGCAGCCCGTATAGCATCAGTCTTAATATTAAGTTTAGTTTCTGTTCTAAGACCTGCAGCATCCATCTTATCTTTCAAAGATGAAACTTTTGTTGCAAAATTAGAAGAAGCTGCATAAGAAATTGTGGAGCCCAATACAAAAGCATATAAAAAAGTCCAGCTTAAGTACCGTAAAGATTTCACTCTTTTCCTCCATCAGAAAGCTCTCCGTTTTCAATAAAATTCTGCAAATCTTTATCAGAAACAGAGATGCGTTCAATTTCATCTACCTTTGAATAATCAAGTGTTGAATTTGTTGTCTTATAAGCATTTTCAGCTTCTTCAGAAAAACCTTTTCCTGCAAGAGCAATCTCATTTGTAGATGCCTTTACAGTAGAACCACTAGAAGACTTTACAATTTTTTTCTTTGTAAGACTTCCTGTTGCAATCCAACCAGAAGTACCATCGGAAAGCTTTACTTTTGTATTTTTGTCTTCTGCGACTAAAACAGTAACACTATCACCGTAACTTACTTTTGCAACAGTTGAAGAAAAACGACCTGTACCACTTTTTAATTCAGAACTCTTTACTGAAACATAAAGAGTTTCACCTTCTCTAAAAGATGTCTTTGCAACAACAGATGTAACAAGACTTACAAAACATATAAAAAATAAAACAAACTTTTTCATACTTATCACCTCTCAAAAAAAACAAATATTCCTCTTCACAGTTACAGTATGAGACAAATAAAAGCTAAAGTCAATAAGAGTATATAAATCTTGAAAGTATGAAAGAAATACTACTATTTTTTTATTTTATCAAGAATTTCAAGCAGAGACTCTTTTTCCAAAGGAGAAAGAACTGAATTAGATACTATTTCAGATTTTTTAAGATAATATTCTTTATCTTCTTCCTTTGCTTCTGCAAAAATCTTTTTCAATTCTTCATCTTGCGTAATCCGCATGAACAATGGAGAAATATCATAGGCAACAGACTGCAGATTATTTGGTTCTACCCCAAAAATCGAAAAAGATACATCCGTCAAAACTTTGCTGTCAAAAGTGTTTTTAAGCATATTGACTTCAGAAGTCAAAGTTATTTTTACACCATTCTGAATAATGTAAGGATATTCATAGTAATATAAGTTTATGGCTTTAGGAAGAATGTTTTTCTCGGAAAGGCAAGCTACTTTTGCATAAATACGCAAATCCTGCATAAAATTGTCTTCTGCTTCAGCAATTGTTTCGCCAGAAGAGTGAACAGAAGGAAATGCAATTTCCCTAGCAACACCAAAAGAGGCTTTTATAACATAAATTGTACCAAAATAGATTGTGACATCAACAGGATTTCTTTCCATACATTCTAGTTTAAGCCATCAAAACCATTTTGTAAACTTTTTTTTCAATTAATAAAACTGCTTTTGAAAAACAATAAGGGCTGCCCCAAAATATTAGGACAGCCCCTTATTAAACAACAGATAAAAATCTTATTTTTTGTTAATGCGATCTTTAAGAGCTTTTCCTGTCTTAAATTTTGCATTCTTAGAAGCAGCAATAGTAATAGTTTCACCACTTGAAGGATTGCGTCCTGAACGTGCAGCACGCTCACTTACAGAAAAAGTTCCAAAACCAATAAGCTGAACAGAATCACCTTTAACAAGAGCAGTTGAAACATTTTCTATAAAAGATTTCAAAGCTGCCTCTGAATCTTTCTTTGACAACCCAGTATCTTTTGCAATTGCATCTACTAATTCGCTTTTATTCATACAAATCTCCTTATAAATTATGTATAATATACAATAGTTAGATTTTAACAGTATAGTACATTCATATATTAAATTCCAGTACTAACTTAACAAAATAAAATCTATTTTTTTTTAAATTTTTGAGTTTAAGTGTTGACACGAATATGTCTTATTGATATTATATAACCACTTGAACGGAGGATTAGCTCAGCTGGGAGAGCACCTGGTTTACACCCAGGTTGTCGGCGGTTCGATCCCGTCATCCTCCACTCAATATTCGGGACGTAGCGCAGCTGGTAGCGCATCTGGTTTGGGACCAGAGGGTCGCAGGTTCAAATCCTGTCATCCCGACTAAAGACTCTTCTATACGAAGAGTCTTTTTTATTTTAAATTTACCCTTTTAACAT
>CACXDK010000424.1 GCA_902766345.1 uncultured Spirochaetaceae bacterium
AAACCTGATCCGGATAATACCGGCGGAGGAATGTATGAAATTTAATAAAACCATTTCATTATTTGCAGTAAGCTTGTTTATACTTACATCCTGCAACTCAAAAAAACAAACAGCAAGAGATGTCTCTCCTGAAAGATTAAAGGAAGTTGTCGTTTACACTTATGACAGTTTTGCAGCAGAATGGGGACCAGGTCCAGAACTTACAAAAAAGTTTGAAGCAAAAACTGGCTACAAACTCACTCTCATTGATTGTGGTGATTCCATCCAAGCATTCAATAGAGCGGTACTTGAAAAAGAAGCACCACAGGCAGATGTAATCATTGGTATTGACAACAATCTTGCTCCACAGGCACGTAAATCTGGTATTCTTGAAAGATACGAACCAAAAGATGCTTCTTCTATTATTGATGCAAATCTTTTTAAGGAACTTGGTAACGACAAATTACTTACTCCTTTTGACTACAGCCATTTTGCATTGATTTATGACACACAAAGTTCTGTACCAGCACCAAAATCGCTCGAAGAACTTGCAAATCCTATATACAAAAAGAAAATCATCCTCATGGATCCACGAACCTCCACACCAGGACTTGGCTTCCTTGCCTGGACAGTTTCAGTATTCGGCAATGGCTATGCAGACTATTGGAAACAGTTACAGCCAAACATTCTTTCCATGACATCTGGCTGGAGCGAAGGTTGGGGTATGTTCTTAAACGGCGAAGCTCCGCTCGTAATCAGCTACACAACAAGTCCTGCATATAATGTAGAATATGAAGACAATGATAGATTTGTAGCACTCATATTCAATGAAGGACATGTACAGCAGGTAGAAGGCTATGGTCTTTTGAAAGGAGCTTTGAATCCAGAAGGAGCAAAAGCTTTTATGGATTATCTTATTTCCGAAGAAGCACAGAGCATTCTTCCTTTAACACAGTGGATGTATCCAGTAAACAAGAATGTCAAATTGCCAGACAGCTATAAAAAAGCTGCTCCAATACCAGAAAAAACATTGATAACAGACACTGAAGCAACAGAAAAAGCCGTAGAATCAATTCAGTCATTATTTGCTCAGTAAACGTCTAATACAATATGAAGCATTCCGTCCAATACAGTCTCTGCCTGCTGGCACTTATTTTATTCTGTATTGTATCCTTAGCATTTATACTTCCGCTTGGGCAAGCAATTGCTCCATTATTCGAAAGTATATTTGCTATTACGGAATCTTCTTCGTACAGTACTAAAGCAATATTAAACATCATTGCCTACACCTTAAAAGAATCCTTTGCATCTGTTGCCATTGCACTTATTGCAGGAGTTCCTGCCGCCTATTTTCTTTCGCACAAAAAAATATGGATTTGCAAAGTTCTTTCTTCTCTTTCAGCAGTACCGCTTTGCATTCCACCGCTTATCATTGCACTAGGTTACATAGCAACCTTTGGGATGGCAGGCTACATTAATAAAATTCTAATATCAGCATTCAATCTAAAGTCCCCTCCGTTGACATTTCTTTATTCTTTCTGGGGCTTAGTAATTACGCAAGGATTTTATAACTTTCCACTAATAATGAAAACTGTTTCTGACTCATGGGAAAATTTAGCAACCTCGCAGACAGAAGCAGCAACAATGCTCGGAGCATCACGCTGGAGAATATTCAGGACAATAACAATTTTCCAACTGCTGCCTTCAATCATTTCTGCAAGCATTCCTGTTTTTATATACAGTTTTTTTTCTTTTATGATTGTCCTGCTGTTTGGTACAATTGGAGGAACAACATTAGAAGTTGCAATTTATCATGCAGGAAGAAGCATATTAAATTTTCATTCTGTTGCAGTTCTTGCAACTATAGAAACTTCTACAGCACTACTAATACTTGCCACCTACAGTCTTTTAGAACAAAAAACTGCACACAGATACGGCATTTCGCTTTCTGAAGAAAAGACACAAAAAACACGACTTACAAAAAAAGAAATTACTCCTGCAATATTATTTTTTTCTATTATTGCATTGTTTTTCCTTCTGCCACTGCTTTCCATTGCAATCAATTCTTTTTCGGGTTCAGCCTGGAAAAAAATATTTACAAGAAAAAGCTTTTACACAGCACTAAAAAATACATGTATTACAGCAATATGTTCCGCAATACTCTGCACCATAACGGGTTTTGTATATGCAGTTTTTTTACGCCTTAGAAAGCAAAACAAAAACAATTCCATACAAAACACAATCTTAACTACAGTACCGCTACTTCCAATGGCTGTTTCTTCTGTTGTTACAGGAATAGGAATTATAATTCTCGTACACAGAGGTTCACCAGTTCATCTTGTTCTTGCACAGTCAGCTCTTACTGCACCGTTTGCATTCCGTCAGCTGTATGCCCCGCTCAATGCAATTCCTCAGACAACAATTGATGCAGCACGTTTGCTTTCAAAGCATAGGACAGACATTATTTTTTCAGTACTCATTCCATATTGCAAAAAAAACATTATAAGTGCATTGGGATTTTGTTTTGCAATAAGTGCAGGAGATGCTACACTGCCCCTTGTTCTTGCCATCTATAAATTTGACACTCTGGCACTTTACACTTACAGACTGGCAGGAAGTTACCGTATTGCAGAAGCTTGTGCCTGCGGATTAATACTGGGACTTTTATGCATGACAGTATTTTCACTTTCAAAGAAAAAAAATTCAAAGAGGAATATATGAGCTACTTGCAATGTACAAATCTTTTTAAGCAGCATAATAATTTTACACTGGACATTTCTTTTTCTATAGATAAAGGTTCTTTTGTCAGTATAGTAGGTCCCAGTGGTAGCGGAAAATCTACAATACTGCGGATTATTGCAGGGCTCACAGAAAGCGATGGTAACGGAACAAAAATCGTACTGGACAGCAAAGACATTACAAAACTTGCT
>CACXDK010000425.1 GCA_902766345.1 uncultured Spirochaetaceae bacterium
AACATAATACGACGCTGGGTAGAGCAGTTGGCAGCTCGTCGGGCTCATAACCCGGAGGCCGCAGGTCCGAGTCCTGCCCCAGCTAAACAGTTAATTTCTTATGTTATAAGAGATTAACACTACTACCGATCCTAATTAAGTAAGGCTTGGCGTAGAAATTTCACTGTTTTAAGCAAAGGTTTTAAGCAAACTTTTGAGGTCACAACGTGAGGTGTTCTATGACCAAGCCTTATTCGTTATTTAAGAAGTCCAACGGATATTTTTATGTTCAATTTCTGTTATCCGATGGAACTCGCTCTCAAAACAAATCTACAGGAACCAAAAGTCGCGTTGAAGCAGAACGTATTGCTATGGAATGGATTGTAACTGGAAATATTCCTAGCCGTATTAATGCTGTTAAAACTTCTAGTGTCAACGTGGATAAGCTTTCCTTTTTTAACAGTTTGAAAACTTATGATTTTACAGAAGATGAAATTGGAAAAATCATCAAGATTCTAAAGGAACGTAAATTTATTCTCGCTGCAGTCAGACCTAACACAAAAGAAAGTATACTTGTTGATGAATTCCTTCCTCTATTCTGGAATTTTGAAAAGTCTCCTTTTGTCAAAGAACGCGAAGTTGACGGGTTACCTGTTTCTGCAAGTTATTGTGCAACTATGTTTGGGCGGGTAAATAAATACTGGCTTCCAAAATTTACAGGCAGAACGCTAGGTTCCATCACATCTGATGAAATAAAAGAAATTCTGGGTGATGAAAAAATTCAGAAACTTGCTGCAAAGACGATTAATGGAATTGCAGATGCTATAACCTTGCCGATAAAATGGGCATTTGAACATGATCAAACAGAAAATGTTTGCTTTCAAAAAATACATCATAAAACTGTAAAATCAAAAGAACGGAAGGTTCTTACGATGGATATTGCAAATAAGATTATGTCTATTGGTTGGGAAAATGATGCTGCAAAACTTGCTAATAAAGTTGCAATGCATACGGGTATGAGAGCTGGAGAAATACAGGGACTTCGGGTAAAAGATATTCAGGATGATGGAATCCATGTAAATCATTCTTGGAGCAGATACGTAGGTATTAAGTCTTGCAAGAACGGAGAAGCTCGTGAAATTCCTATTCCAATTTCAAAATCACTGAAAGAAGAATTGTTGAACTATGCGAAATTTAATCCATGGGATAAAGGACCTGAAGCTTTTATCTTCTTTGCTCAAAAGCCTGGAATGCCAATGAACGAAAAAGGTTGGGGAAAATATCTACGTCGTGCACTCAGAGAAATAGGGTATGAAAATCCTGATGAAATCTGTTTTCATTCATGGAGACATTTCTTCTGTTCTAGAATGTTGGATAAGATTACAGATAAGCGGATTGTTATGGCACTTAGTGGTCATAAAACTACAGCAATGCTTGATCATTATGCAAAACATCTTGAAGATGAGAAGACTCTTGAAGTTGTTCGTCAGACTATGAGAGAAGTATTTGTAAATGATCCTGATGAATCTAAACTGTCAGGATTATAAAGGCTAAAGATCTGAAAAACTTTTTTATTCGTAATTCAACGTTTTGATGAAATCTTTTAAACGTAAAGTTTCGTTCAGATAATTTCAGAAAAATCTTGCCAAAGTATAAGATAAATTACTAAATTTATACAGGGGGTTATTCTATGACACTGTAGTAATATATAATCTTGAATCATAAAGGAGTCTCATTATGATGGAAATTGAACAAAAACATCGTATTATATGGAAAAACGAATTCGCAAAAAAAGACAAAATTGCACATATTAACAGATATCTTTTTTTACTAGAATTGTTTAAAATTTCAGTAAAAAAAAATAATTATATAAGTTATGATAAATATAGAGATGTCTCAGAATATTTTGATTTTTCTAAGAATGATATCTTCTCTACAACAAATTATGACAGATCTTTTTTATTTGGGCAAAAGTATGACACTAAGCATGAGAGAGAATTGATTCGTAGCTATCGTAAAAATATTCATCATCCTAAGAAAGACCTTGAAAATGTAATACGTTTTATGATTTTTTTTGCAATTCTTTACTTTATATTTGGTCTTTTATTTGTTTTTTTATTTGTTTTTTTATTAGATAATGAACTCTTAAAAACAATAAGTTTTTATTTATTATTTATTAGTGGAGCACTATTTGGAATTTTTATAATTTTAAAACTGTATCAAAAAGAAATACTCCCTCCTTATTATCTTACAAAAAAAATATTTATGATACCTGATACTTTTATTGAAAACTTGGAATATGAAAAGAGAACAATTGAAACTATTCTTGAAAATTATTCTGAATTAACACAATTAGAGAGTTTTAATAAATTCTGTTCTCACTTACCAGAAACAAGAATCTATTTTGAAGTTCTTATAGATAATGATTACATAGAAATAAAAGATAAAAAAATTAAATACAATTCCCCATGTACACAAAAAGTCTTTGCTGAAATTTTAAAAGACCCTGTATTCATTTTTAGTAATAATCTATCTTTAATACCATCAGATGTCTTTAAAGACTTATTTGGGAAAACTTTAAATCAAATGGAACAAAGAGAACAGGATACTTCAAAAACAGACAAGTATAAGAAGGTAAAGGAGGTACTTATTGCTAATAAAGTTCCTATGCCTAAAAAATAGCTTTAGTTTTTTAAAAGTTTTCTAAACTTTTTTATCTTCTTTTACAATTCAGGTGAAAGCTTTAGAGATCCGTTGGTTCTCTGTAGAGCATGCTAATATCACCTGAGTTCCAATTCTAGATCTGGAACTCAAAAAGGAGTTTCAGAAAATGAAACACCCTACATTTGAAATAACCGAATGGCCGGAAAAAACTCTTTTCAGCCGTC
>CACXDK010000426.1 GCA_902766345.1 uncultured Spirochaetaceae bacterium
AAAGCGGCTTGCAAAAATGCTTTTAAAAAGAGCTAAAATGTCAAACGGCAAGGAAGGTGATTTAATTGTTAATATAACGCAGGAGGTTCTTGCAAAAAAACTGGGAACCGCCCGCGAAGTTGTTTCAAGAACTCTTTCTACATTTAAGGAACAGAAAATTCTAGAAGTAAAAAGAGGTCAAATTATAATTAAAAAACCTTCCGGGTTACAGTTATTTGCCCAAAATTGATATTGCATCTTTTGGACAGGCTTTGGCGCAGATACCGCAACGCAAACAGTCGCTTTCTTTTATTACGCCATCTTTATATTTTGCCGGATGAAGTTGCATAGGGCAGACTCGGGCACATTTTCCGCAGGAAATACATTTTTCAGAAACCGAAAGTGATTTAGGATGCTTTCTAAAATGTGCAATCAGTGCGGCGACACTGCCCATCGGGCAAAATGAACACCATGTGCGCTCAGTCCAGATAAAACTGAAAACAATTCCAACAAGAGTGGTGACTACAATCATTCTGTAAAATACAAAGCCGATTCCTGTAATGTTACCCCAGTTTTTTCTAATTCCCAAGGCAAACATAGTCATCATAAATGCAAAAACTGCAATTCTAAATGGAACACTTTTTAATAAGCGGGGAACTGGTCTTTTTGCAGAAAAACGTTTCATTACACGGTCAAAAAAGTTTCCGCGTGGGCAAAGGTTTCCGCACCAGAATCTGCCTGCAAAAAAGGAAATTGCAATCGGGCTGACCATGCATAGAATTGCTGCTAGAGCAAATCTAAAATCAAATAAACTTGCCACAATCATGGCAATCAATACAACAAAAGAATATTTTTTCCAGAAATTAAAAAGAGTTTTCATGTTGTCCATTTTTACATGGGCAAAAAAAAATGTATGTGACAAAATCACACATAAGCAATTTTGCCACATACATTTATTTATATTCGTTAAAAGTTTTTACTGTTTATTTTCGTCGTTCTTGCGGATTTCTACACGGCGGATTTTACCGCTGATTGTTTTTGGCAATTCGTCTACAAATTCTATAACACGTGGAATTTTGTATACTGCAAGGTTTTCTTTTGCAAAGGTCTTGATTTCTGTTTCAAGTTCCTTGCTTGCTTTGTAATCTTTTGTAAGAACAATCGTTGCTTTTACAACCTGACCGCGCTTTGGATCTGAAATGCCGGTTACGGCACTTTCAAGAACGGCCGGGTGGCGTGCAAGAACGCTTTCTACTTCAAATGGACTGATTCTAAAGCCTGTACTCTTAATGATGTCGTCATTGCGTCCAACAAAGTGGATGTAGCCGTCTTCATCAAAGTATGCTGTGTCTCCTGTGTAGTAAAGCTTTCCGCCAAGAGCCTTTTCTGTCTGTTCTGGGTTTTTGTAGTACTCAGAGAAAAGACCGAAAGGCTTGCCGTTTTCCAGATGAATTACAATGTCACCCGTCTCGTTCGGTTTACAGGTGTTGCCGTTTTCATCAACAATGTCTATGTCATAACCAGGAGCTGGCTTGCCCATTGAACCTGGTCGTGGCTCTATGCCAACGAAAGTTCCGATAGAGCATGTTGTTTCTGTCTGACCATAGGCTTCGTGAAGTTTAAGGCCTGTCTTTTCGTAGAATTTGTTTGAAACTTCAGGATTTATTGCTTCTCCTGCTGTAACACAGTACTTCAGGTTTGAAAGATCATATTTGCTTAAATCCTGATGGATGAGGAAACGGTATGCTGTTGCTGGGGCACAGAATGTTGCAACCTTGTACTGAGAGATGCGGCGGAGGAACAAATCTGGAGTAAAAGCGAGCATATCATAAGTAAATACTGTTGCTCCGCTTATCCACTGACCATAAAGTTTGCCCCAGACTGCTTTTCCCCAGCCAGTTTCGGCAACACTTAGGTGAAGCTTGTCATCCATTACATTCTGCCAGAACTTTGCTGTAACAATGTGTCCGAGTGGATATGTAAAGTTGTGGGTTACCATTTTTGGGTAACCTGATGTACCGCTTGTAAAGTACATGAGCATCGGGTCTTCGTTGTGTGTAGCCTTTTCGCCCTGCGGACGTGGAAAATCAGCCTCGCAAGCTTCGATTTCCTTGTGGAAATTCAACCAGCCCTTGCGTTCTTCTGTAACGCTTACAAGAGCCTTTACCGTTGGCGATTTTGGCATGGCTTCTTCAATCTGTTCCAGAACTCGCTTGTCATCAAAAGAAATAATCATCTTTACGCCAGCTGTGTTGGTGCGGTAAATAATGTCGTCTGCTTTAAGCTGTGTTGTTGCAGGTACTACAACGGCTCCTATTCTGTGCAATGCAAGGATAATCCACCAGAATTCATAGCGGCGGCGGAGCATGAGCATGACAACATCACCTTTCTGAATGCCGTGCTTTGTAAGGAAAACAGCTGCTTTTTTAGAATAGTCAGACATGTCCTTGAAGGTAAAAATATGCTCTTCGTTTTCATCGTTGCACCAGACCATTGCTTTTTTTTCTGGAGCTTCTGCTGCATAGCGGTCTACAATATCATAAGTAAAGTTGAAATTTGCAGGTATCTTTATTTTAAAGCTTTTCTTCAAGTCTTCGTAAGACAGACCCTCTTGGTAATTCTCAATATAGTCTGCAAGGTAATTCACAGTAATACTCCTGTTTTTGGTGTTTTTCTATTGTATAGATTATGACACAAAATGAAAAGGATTGTTGCAAAAAATTATATTTAACTTTGAAAGTCAATCAGAAAAAATGCGTCCGTAAAGGAGATTTTTAAATGTAAAGGCTTTTCTTCGGGCAATAGGAAGTGTTACCTTGCTTTTCAGTGTGCAGACTGTAAGTTCATCATCCACCGATTCAACCCAGTCAAGGTTTATGATTATGCCTCTGTTTAGTGTAAAAAAGCGGGAATCCTTTAAAAGCTGTTCCTCTATTTCTGAAAAGTTCATGCGGAATCGGAGTTCCTGCTTTATGTAGAGTTTTATGTAGTTCATGTCGGACATTACGTACTGAATGTCTGTATATGGGAAGCTGTAAGTCTGCTTGTGGGCAGTAACCGTAAGCATTGGCTGTTCTTCGTGAGGGGCAACCAGCTTTACATCGTTCAAAACCCTTAAAATTACGGCTTCGCGGACTGGTTTTTCTATGTAGTCAAATGCATGTACTGAAAATGCACCCTGTCTGTGTTCAGGGCTTGCGGTAAGGAAAATTATATATGTCTGAAGGCTTTTATTGCGGTAAGCCTTTGC
>CACXDK010000427.1 GCA_902766345.1 uncultured Spirochaetaceae bacterium
AACATTATTGTTTCATTGCTTGCAGACACATCTGTTTTCCGTTAAACTTAATGACATGTTATCATATCAACACGAATATCATGCAGGAAATCATGCTGATATCCTCAAACATATCTGTCTGGTAAGAATATTGCAATCCTTATGCAAAAAAGACAAACCTTTTACTATTATTGACAGCCATGCAGGTGCTGGAAGATTTAACCTTAATGATGAACGCCTATTAAAAACAGGAGAAGCCGAAACAGGTATAAAAAAATTAATGGCAATGGCTTCAAATCTTCAAGCAATGCCAGAAGCTGTTGCCTCTTATATAAATATTGAAAAACCATATTTTAATAGAGGACTGTACGCAGGAAGCATAGAACTAGAGCGCCTTTTTTTAAGAACCGAAGATAAACATTTTGTTGTTGAAAAGCATCCACAAGCATTTGAAAACTTGCAAAGGAATTTAAAAATGCCAGTTTTAAGCCCTGAGCAGGAAACAGAAGCTGCAGCAAAGACAATAGTCATAAACAAAGACAGTTATGAACAACTAAATGCACTAACACCTCCTCAAATAAAAAGGGGGCTTGTATTATGTGACCCAAGTTATGAGGATGACAGTGATTATGTAAATGTAACAAATGCTTTAAAGACAGTTCGGAAAAAATGGAATACCGCAATCATTGCACTATGGTATCCCCTACTTGCCCGTAGAAAAAATGAAACAGCACAAATGCTTTCATCATTGGAAGACTTTTCTAAATTAGGAACAATGCCTTGTGAAAGTTTTCGATGTGAACTTATCGTAAAAAATCCATCGGATATATCGCAAGATTCAAAAGCCCATCTATACGGAAGCGGAATGCTTGTCATAAATCCACCATGGCAGTTAAAACAGGAAATGACAGAAACTGTTGAGTTTCTTAGAACCAAATGCGGATTCCAGCTTCTATAGGAAATAATATACGGAACTTTACACCATCTTTTTCATGAAATACAACACCAGGTTCAACCGCAGCCTGAGCATATATCTCTGAAAAATCTGTTAAAAAACAGTTTATGCCTGTCACAAATCTTGTGGCAGCAAAAAGCTGTGCCACCTGAAAATAATCATCTCTATCAATTTTAGGGAAATATAAAATAGTTAATCCTGGTCCGTAGTAAAAGTGAATTATAGAATGACCTATAATAGGATTTGCCAACCACATATCAGAAGTAAATCCAGCACCAGAAAATTTTTTATCTTCGAGCTGTATTTTTGCAGAAAAAACAAAAGGTATTCTATCTGTTTTTATAGTAGCAGAAATAGTTTGAGCAGCATCTATATTAAATAAAGGCGGAATTACGCCTAATTGGGCACCAATACCAGTTCCTGCATTTACATGAAAACAAAAAATCATAAGGATAAGCAGGACTGTCAGTATTCTTTTTTTCACAGTTTATTCCTATTTATCCTTATGATATATAAAAAATTAATGAAATACAAGTGTATTCCCATCAGAAGAGCAATCTACTGTAATTTCAGAATTATCAGCAAACTTCCCTGCAAGAATTTCCTTGGCAAGAGGATTTTCAACATACATCTGAACAGCCCGCTTTACAGGACGTGCACCAAATGCAGGATCATAGCCAACTTTTGAAATGAAGTCCACTGCAGCATCCTCAAAATGAATGGAAAGTCTACGCTGTTCCAGGCGTTTTGCGACATGCTGTAGCTGGAGACGAACAATATTCTTAATATGCTCTTTTCCAAGACTATTAAACATAATAACTTCATCAATTCTATTAAGAAACTCTGGCTTAAAGTGCTGTTTTAAAAGAACATCTATTTTTTCTTTTATGCCATCATTCTGATTATTAAGCGAAGCATCAAGAATAATATCCGAACCAAGATTACTAGTCATGATTATTATTGTGTTCTTAAAATCAACCACTCTGCCCTGTCCATCAGTCAAACGGCCATCATCAAGTAACTGAAGAAAAACATTAAATACATCCGGATGAGCTTTTTCAATCTCGTCAAACAGAACAACACTATAAGGTCTTCTTCTTACCGCTTCTGTCAGCTGACCACCTTCATCATAGCCAACATATCCAGGAGGAGCTCCAATGAGTCTAGTCACACTGAACTTATCCATATATTCACTCATATCTATACGGGTAAGAGCCTTTTCATCATTAAACAGAAAATCTGCAAGAGTCTTTGCAAGTTCTGTCTTTCCAACACCTGTAGGACCAATAAAGAGGAAGGTTCCCAAAGGCTTATCGGGATCGCTCAAGCCAGCCTTGTTGCGTCGAATGGCATCAGAAACAGCCGTAACAGCATTTTCCTGCCCGATAACACGATTATGCAGAACATTTTCAAGCATAAGATATTTCTGTTTTTCGCTAGTAAGCATTTTTGCAACAGGAATGCCTGTCCACGCACTAACAACCTTTGCAATATCTTCTTCCGTAACTTCTCTTTTCAAGATATTCTTACGCTCATCACTTATTTCAGTGCCTGAAGCAGACTGCTGTTCCTGCATTGCTTCCAGTTGCTCAGTCAATTTTGGAATGATAGAATATTTCAATTCCGAAGCTCTAGTAAGCTTATTTTCGCGAAGAGCTTTATCAAGTTCAAAACGAGCCTTCTCCAACTCTTCTTTTATGTGACG
>CACXDK010000428.1 GCA_902766345.1 uncultured Spirochaetaceae bacterium
ACTTGTGTTCCTGTATAAATTTTTACGGCTGCTTTTTTCTTCCAATCAAAGCGGTACAAATTTGGAATGAAGGTATTTGCAATGTAGATGTCTGCATAGACATTACCAGACGCGTCTTTTACAATGACTGGCAGAATATCGCTCACTTCATCTGGCTGCGTAAGGCTTGGCATTGCAGCAAAACCTGCACTTACATCCACCCAAGAAGGTTTGCCAGCACCAGAATCAACCTTGCAATAGCTGAATCCATAAATAGGATGAGACATAAACACAACAAGTTCTGTTCCAAGAATTTCACCAGTCTTGCTATAGACTGGCATGTGGGCACAGGCAACGGCTTTCATGCCAGCTGTTGAGCGGCTCATTGAACCGATTGACTTCCAGTTTGCACCGCCATCGCGAGTAATATAAACGGCATCTTTGGTTGCCGTAACAAGAATGTTTTCGTCAAAAGGATCTACGCACAGGTCTTTTAACAGAGGAACTTCGTTTACAAGTTTTTTTTCGCCTTGATCATAAGTTTTAATTACGTGAGACGGCAGTCCTGTATTGCACGGATAAAAATTCACTAAATCATTTGAGCAGATAATTCCACAGGAGGTAAGGAAATACCATTTTGACTGCGTTTTTATGATATTGCTGACAGAACCTTCGTTCCAAAGAATTTCTGTCATGCCGTTTGAGCTAACGCGAATTAATCCCCTGTCGGTGCCTGTAAGTATTGGAGAAAGAGGCTTTACAGGTGGTTTTTCTGGTGCTTTTTCCGATAATTTGTATAGTGGTTTGGTCTTAGCAAAACCACTAAAGACAATAAAAAAGCATATAAATAAAGTAAGTACTACTTGTGAGGAAAATTTGCGCATACAAACAGTATCGGAAAAAAATAATGATACTTTAAATATCGCGATACTTCGGCGGTAACTGTCAAAAAAAAGGAGTTACCGCCGAACTATCATTGATTTTTAAGAAAATTTACAATAAACTATGAATTATGGACAAGTTAATAGGCAGAAAAGCCGAGCAAAAACAGGTTTTGGAATGTTTAGAATCCAACAAATCAGAATTGGTTTCTGTTTATGGACGCCGACGTGTAGGTAAAACCTATCTTATTAAACAAACTTTCAACGAAGAATTTGATTTTTGGTTCACAGGAATTTATGAAGCAACAAGAATTCAGCACTTAACACAGTTTCAAAAAGCCCTGTATGAAAAAAATGGATTAAAAATCCCAAAAATAAAAGACTGGTTTGAAGCATTTGATGCATTAAAGAATTATCTTTTATCTCTAAACAAAGAAAAAGTTGTTGTCTTTTTGGATGAACTGCCATGGATGGATACAGCAAAAGGAAACTTTCTTTCTGCATTCTCATATTTTTGGAACATGTGGCCTTCAAATAAAACACTTCTTAAATTATATGTATGTGGTTCTGCAACAACATGGATGATTAACAAATTTGTTGGTGACAAGGGCGGTCTTTATGGAAGAGTAACCTGTTCTATATATCTGGCTCCATTTAATTTAGGAGAAACAGAAGAATTCTTACGCGAAATAAAACAAATAGAATTAAACAGACATCAGATACTAGAAGTCTATATGATTCTTGGCGGCATTCCTTATTATTTAGACATGCTAAGGAAAGATCTACCACTTTCAAAGAATATTGATAATTTATTTTTCAAGGAAAACGCAAATCTAAAAACAGAATATGAATTTTTATTCAGGTCTCTTTTTAAGAATTCAAAATCCTATAAAAAAGTTGTTGAAACTCTTTCTACAAAACTAAAAGGCTTAACCAGAGAAGAAATAATAGAAGCAACAAAAATAAAAGATGGTGGAACGCTTTCTGAAATTCTTACAAATTTATGCATGTGTGATTTTATACGAGAATACAATGCAATTGGAAAAGAACAGCGTAACAGTCTTTTTCAATTGACAGATTTATTTTCGCTTTTCTATCTTAATTTTGTTGAAAAAGGTAACAGTCAAGATGAAAACTATTGGTCCAACATTGCATTTTCTGGAGAAAAAAATGCATGGGCGGGGTATTCCTTTGAGCAAGTTTGCTTTCATCACATTAAACAAATAAAAACCAAATTAAGCATTTTAGGAGTTCTAAGCAACATTTATTCATGGAGCAGTAAAGCTTTCGTAGACTCTGACGGAACTAAATGGGCAGGAGGACAAATTGATTTACTAATTGACAGGAAAGATGAAGTAATCAATATTTGCGAAATAAAGTATGCGTCTGATAAATATGAAATTACAGATGCCTATGAAAAAAAGTTGAGGGAACGTGCAAGCCTTTTCAAAAAAATAACAAATACAAAAAAGGCTTTGCAACATACCTTTATAACCACTTATGGAATAAAGCAGAATATACATAGCGGATTAGTT
This sequence comes from uncultured Spirochaetaceae bacterium, assembly GCA_902766345.1. The sequence goes on from CACXDK010000428.1 coordinate 2,396, forward strand.
CAATCGGAGATAACCATGGATGATTTATTTCATCCATAAAATATTTTGACGAAAAGCAAATAATCTGCTATAATATAAAAACAAGACCAGAAGTTAATTCTGGTCTTGTCCATTTTAAAACTGCATAAAAAAATCAAATCTAACTAGAGGTACGCTTCTCCCTAACTAGATTTACCGTATTTTTTCTCCTAAGCGTATTGTTTTCTAAACCAATTCCTGATTATATCTGTGGCTCGGTTTTGAAAACCATGTCAGGTTTTGTTTTTTCTAATACACCAACTGCATACTCTTTATTTCATCCTGCAATGATTTTTCAACAAAACTATTTAAA
>CACXDK010000429.1 GCA_902766345.1 uncultured Spirochaetaceae bacterium
GAAGGATCTTGTCATACAGACTCATCAACGAGTTCTTCATGTTCTTCCTGACCTTTGTCACCAGGTGTATGTCGTCCACGAACAGTACTCACGTTAAAATAAAAATGAACCACCAAATAAACTCATAAATTAAAACAAAACATACGCCGCTTTAACTAAACGATCACAAGAAGTGTGTTGTCAAAGTCACCTTAAGACTAGACTATAAGATTACCGCACCTGTCTGCATAGGCTTCTGCTATATTATACATTTCCTAAAAATCAGCCGTTTTTTAAAAAAAAAATCAAAAACGGCTGATTTTTGCTTTGACATCTGAATAAAAAATTGTATCTTTTCACCTGATCAACGGCATGGAGTTTCTTTACTGTTAAGATTCTCCTTTATTATAACTGCCATGTCGTCAGATGTTGAAACTAGAGTCTGTTGCTGCTTTTGTACCACAACCGCATGCCGTTGACACAAGCATTGTCAGGGCGGCTGTTATGAATCAGCCATAAGTCAAGTTTCTTATTGTTTGCTGTCTGAAAAGATTTCCGTCAAGTATGATTCCAGTTCTTTTCCCTCTTTGTCTGTTGAAAGGATTATGCCATCAGGGGAAATAACAACAATTGAAGGAATGAAAGCGATTCCATAGAGTTCTAGTGCATTCTCTTTGTCTGCCGGGCAACGCAAGGCCGTCCATGGCAGCTGATATTTGTCCAATGCACACTATAACGTCGCAAATTCTGCGACAAAGAAACAAATATAATTCCGAATCGACAAATAAAACGCATGAAACAACTCACATTCTGGGTGTTTTTTACACGTTCAAAGATACTAATGTGCAAGATTATACCTTAAGCAGTTTTTTGTAATCCTCTTTTCTCTGTTTATAAATATCCGAATCATATTCGTTTTCTATCAGAATTCGATAGATGGATAGTATTAGTTTGCTGTTATTTGTATAAAACCTCTCTAACAAGTCGCGGTCGGCGTTTGATAAGTGACACTCTTGAATATGTATTGGTAGAATCTTGTTAATTGCTTCAATCCGACTTTCCGCACCCTTTCTATAATAATAGGAAGTCCCTTTTAAAGCGTTAAACAGAGATTTGTTGTAACATTCCCAGAGTGTATCATCTCCGCAATGAAGCAATTCGTGATAGCACTGAGCTGAAATAGGCTTGATACCAAATCCATCACCTAAGATTTCATTAATCTTGGTGAGCTTACCATGGTTAATATCATCTCTAATGAAGAGTCCGGTGAAAGGAGTCTGAGAATAGTGAATAGTCTTAACAGCATCACGAATGGGTTCAGCATTGTCCTTAAAAACATGCGGATGATACATCTGTCTCTCATAGATACATTCAAACTCTTTTATCACATCGCTTATCGTTTTCCTTTCGCGGGAAATGTAATCTTTTACAGCCACTTTCAGTGCATCAGTAATATTTTTATAAGCCTTTCCGCTGTATTCGAAGAGATGAGTAGGGATATAATATATTTTTTCGTCGGTTTCTTTTACGACATAAATCAGAAAGCGTACTCTACCATTCTGAGCACCAAAAATATCTCTGAAGTCTTTTTGCGATTTCAACTCCCCATTCTCTTTTGTGTACATTCTTAGGGCAGCTTGGAGCGAAGCATCGAAAGATAAACAATGATCCTCATCGAAAGAATAGAGTTTTCTCCGCAGGTGATGAGTTACAGCAATTTCCAGTAGTCTTGCATTTTCCTCATTATTTATGAATTCCGTCAATAACTGTTTCTCATAGTCGCTGACTGCCATGATTGAAAGTTCTTTTCCCCCGATTTTTTCATCATCGGGCAGAGCCGGTAATTCAAGACAACTGGCATATTCTTCTAATATCACCGCATCGCGATTGTTCATTTGTTTTTCTTCCATCAATGGAACAATAACCTTATCAAGAATATCCTGATAGCAAATATGTATGTATACAGGGTTACCGGAACAATCAGAACCAATTGGCTTCATATTCTCGGGAATGTCAGCATAATTTGACAGTTCTCTTTGGCTTATAGGTGAAAGATATATAAAAAGCTGAAGCGCTTTCCTTCCATCAACACAAGTGTCATAATATTTCCGGGTCTGCTGATTATGCTCTTTGGAAAGGACCTTGTTTTCAATGAATATTTCAATAACTTTATTACCATTCTTCTTTATAGCATTGGTAAGGTTATACCGGAGGTATATATCCAACCGTTCTTTCTTGTCTATGCTATTGTTTTTAACATAATCAGATAAAGAATATTCCGTTTGCTTTTCTGCAACAGAGTCAACTTGCAGAGACCTGGTAAGGAGTAAATTGCAGAAATCCCGTGAAATTGAAACACCTTGCTCTTTAGCCCGCATGACAACTATATCTAGAAAGTGCATAAGCGTGGCTTTCTTGGAAATATCGAAATAACGTCCAGCAAGCAGTTCGGCAATCATCTTACTATGAACCATTTCATGTCGGCTCTTTCCGATAATATCAAACAGATTTTGGCGAAAGATGTATTCTACGACTTTAGAATTTCGTGGGTTGTTGTTAAACGCTGAGAGCAATTTTTCAATCATAGTTGCTCCTGATTGGGACAGAGATGCCTCTTCTGACTTCATTGTACCTATTCCTGATAAGAGATTTGTATACTGTTCCATAAGTTTAATTCTTTAAAACTTGTTATAATATAGACATTTCGCTCGGAAAGTTCAAATATCAGACTGTTAAATAACTTTAAAGAAAACACGCCGAAATGCAAATAATCCGCCAATCGACAAAGTTCTTCATAACATTCTCAATATGTCGAAGCACTCGCAGCCGTAAACCGCCACTTTTCCCCTTCTTTGACAAGGTTGAAATGTAGTTGCAAATGCCGCATTTGCCTTTCTCAGCCCAGCCTC
>CACXDK010000430.1 GCA_902766345.1 uncultured Spirochaetaceae bacterium
AGCTGTAGCTGCTGTATCATTCGGATTATTAGCCTTTTCTTGTAAGGCAAATAACGGCTCTGCAAACGTTGCATTTGCAGAAACTAAAAAGACAAATCCCGCAGTTTCACTTCCTTCAGATTCATTAAGTGTAACACAGGCATTGCAGACAACATTCCGTTCAATAAGTTCAGCTGTACTTCCTACAGTTGTAGAAGTTGATGTAACAGAAACAACAAAAGTAAAGACATTCAATCCTTTTGAAGACTTTCCATTTTTCTTTGGCACACCAAACGATGATAATGACAAAAAAGATGACTCACGCGAAATGCAGCAGTCTGCACTTGGTAGCGGTGTCATTGTAAGAAAATCAGGAAAGACAATTTATGTCCTTACAAATAACCATGTTGCAGGAAATGCTACAACAATAAAGATAAAACTTAACGACGGCCGTGAATTTGACGGAAAGCTCGTAGGAGCAGACGAAAGAATGGACATTGCCCTTGTTTCTTTTGAAAGCTCAGACAACAACATTGCAATTGCAACACTTGGCGACAGTGACAACGTTCAGCAGGGCGACATTGTTCTTGCACTCGGAAGCCCAATGGGATACTTTGCATCTGTTACACAGGGAATTGTAAGTGCAACAGGAAGAAGTGGCGGACAGATTGGTTCTATCAGCGACTTTATTCAGACAGATGCTGCAATCAATCAGGGAAACTCTGGTGGACCACTCGTAAACATCAACGGTGAAGTAATCGGCATTAACACTTGGATTGTATCACAGTCAGGCGGAAGTCAGGGCTTGGGATTCTCAATTCCTATCAATAACATCAAGACTGCTATTGACCAGTTTATCAGCAAGGGAAAAATCAGCTATGGCTGGCTTGGTGTAAGCCTTGTTGAACCTTCTGCAGAATACAAGAAAGATTTGGGCATTAACGAAAAGCAGACTGGTGCATTTGCTGCAGAAATCTTCATGAACAGCCCAGCATTCAAGGGTGGCATGAGAGCTGGTGACTTTATTACACACCTTAACGACCACGAAATTAAGGATGTTGACCAGCTTGTACGCGAAGTTGGAAACCTTAAGGCTGGAGAAACTGCAAAGTTTACAGTATTAAGAGGAAAGAACAAGACTGAACTTTCTATTAAAATAGAAGAACGTTCACAGACTGTTGCTTCTGACAACGGAAAACTGTGGCCAGGCTTTATAGCTTCACCTCTTACAGAGTCAAACAAAAAGCAGCTTAAGCTTGATGACAAGGTAAAAGGCGTTGTTGTAACAAATATTCAGGAAAAATCTCCTGCAGCTGCCCTTAGACTCCAGAACGGAGATGTAATCACAGCCGTAAACGACAAGGCAATTACAAGCGTCAAGGAATTCTACGAAGCACTTGATACATCTAAGAACAAGGAAATCTGGTTTGACGTATACAATAATGGTCATACGGTCACTACAGGAAAATACAAAATAAAATAAAAAAAATTAAAATATTTTAGGAATTTCTTGTAACCTCCTATAAAGTGGTTGGTTATTGTTTATGTAAGGCAAGAGAAAGTGCGGCACTTACTAATAGAAACTCCTTGGAATGGCCTCTGTGTGGTAGCAGAGGCCGTTTTTTTTACCCCAAAACCTACTTTACTGCTTATAAGTTGCGAAATTCTGTAAAATAATATAAAATATTCCCAATTAATATATAAAGGAGATTTATATGGCAGAAAAGAAAACTCATAAAATCGTATCTGCATCAACAGGTGAAGCAGTAAAACCTGGGAAAAAACCAGCTTCTGCTGCAGTTCAGCAAACAGGCAACGCAACAGGACTCCGTGTAGGAGCATTTATCCTGTGGATTGCGGCAATTGCATTTGAAGTGCTTGCAATCGCTCTTATTTTGGAAAAACTTCTTGTTCTTCCACAGATTGAACCTTTGTACAAAGGTATAGCAGCCCTTGTTCTTGATGCAGTATGTGTCATTATCGGCTCTCAGCTGTGGAAAAAGGCAAATCACATAGATCCAGCTTCACAGAAGAACGCTCTTAAGTTCTGGCTGTGGAACAACATGGGTGTAATTGTAAGTGCAATTGCATTCATTCCATTTATTGTAATCCTTCTTACAGACAAAAAGGCAGATGGAAAAACAAAGGCAATCGGAGCTGTAGCAGCTGCAATTCTTCTTGCAGTATCAGGACTTGCAAGCTATGACTGGAATCCACTTTCTCAGGAAGCTGTTGCAGAAGCAGCTGCAGGAACTGGGGTTTACTGGACACAGCACGGTAAGAAATTCCACCTGTATGAAGACTGTCAGGCTCTTGACCGCTCAGAAACACTAATTACAGGCAGTGCACAGGAAGCTATTGATGCCGGTAAAGGCACAATCTGTAAGTTCTGTGAAAAAAGACAGGAAAAAGAACTTGCTGCAGCAAATGCTCCAGCAGTTTCTGTAGAAGAATAGACTTTCTTTTAAAATAGATAAAGCAGCTTCAAGGCTAAGACTTTGAAGCTGCTTTTTTTGTCAACAGTGTACACTATTCAAACTGAGTAGTGTACACTATCGCAAATGAATAGTGTACACTGTTCAAAGTGTGTAGTGTACATTATCGCATTTGAAAAGTAAAAACAGCACATAGTATAGAAGTTTTTAGAACAAAATTTCATAAAATGTCAGGGGCTTTAGCAAGTCAGCTTAGA